>NZ_JBIIAY010000024.1:0-30017 GCF_044239655.1 Brevundimonas sp. | reverse complement strand
GGCGGCTCCGTCAAAAACGCGCTGGCCCGTCACGGCCGACAGATAGGCCTCGGCGCGCGCCTGGGGCAGCAGGGCCATCAGGGCGGAGCCTTCAGCAAGGGCAGTGTCGATGGCGGTCTCGACGGCTTGGAGGCGGATGGACAGGGTCTCGCCGATCGTCTGTCTCGACATGGTCTTTCTCCCCGTGACAGAAGCGTCACCGTCGGAAGCAACCACTCAGCAATCGCGTTTGCAATCCCTAGTTATCTTCGGCCAGCAGGAAGTTGGCGGTCAGGCTGGCGATCGGCTGGGCGGCGTCGTCCTGCCAGGCCTCGGCCAGGACGTGGGCGACACGGCGGCCGGCGCGCGAAATGCGGGCCCGGGCGCGTACGTCCTGGGGTCGCCCCGACCGAAGGTAGGACACGGTCACGTTGATCGGGCGCGGCAGGCGCAGACGAGGATAGACCAAGGCCACCTGCGCGATGGCCGTCATCTCCAGCAGGGCGGCGGTCGATCCGCCGTGCAGGGCCGGCAGCATGGGATCGCCGATCAGCCGGTCGGCGAACGGCATCACGACCGTCAGAAGGTCGCCCTCCATCTCGCCACGCAATCCCAGGAACCGGGCGTAGGGCAGGGTGTCCATCAGGGCGGTCATGCGGTGGCTCCGCGGCCGGCCTTCAGATTGGCCCCGATCCGGTGCGGGCTCGCTTGTGACAGGACATAGGTGGACTGGGCCGCCGCCACCGGGTCGTCCGGCGAGGTCTCGAACGCCCAGGCGCGGACGAAGGCGATGTTGGACGTCAGGCGGTAACAGATCGCCTCCGCAATCAGGTCCTCATGGGTGCGGGCGGCGCGCATGTAATCGACGCGCAGGTCCAGGGTGGCGATCGGCTGGAAGCCGCCGGCGGCGATCCAGACGGCCAGCCCGCCGATATGATCCAGCAGGGTCGTCACCAGCCCTCCGGCCAGGACGCCGGTCTCGGGATCGCCGACCAGATCCTCTCGCCACGGCACGCGAAGGCGCACGGTCCGGCCCTCGACGCCTTCCAGCCTGAAGCCCAGGGCCGAGGTGTGCGCCGCGCCACTGGCCAACTGGGGCAGGATGTCGGTCAGGAAGGGATCGGTCGGGCTCAGGTCGGGCGGGAACGGTTCGGTCATCCAGCCGTCCTTATCGGGCGCGGCCTTGCGCGCAAGCCCCGGATGGCTTGAGGTCCCTCGATGACGCGTTTTGAAGACCTGCTCAGGCCGACACCGGCGGGGCTGTATTGCCCGCCGGGGGATTTCTACATCGACCCGGTGCGCCCTGTGGACCGGGCGGTCGTGACCCACGGCCATTCCGACCACGCGCGGGCCGGGCACGGGGCGGTGCTGGCCACGCCCCAGACCCTGGCCATCATGGCCGAACGCTATGGCGAGGACTTCGCTGTGACCCGCCAGGCGGCCTCCTATGGGCTGAAGACGTCGATGGGCGGGGTCGATATCGAACTGGTCCCCGCCGGCCACGTGCTGGGCTCGGCCCAGGCGGTGGTGCGCTGGAAGGGGATCACCATGGTGGTCTCGGGCGACTACAAGCGCAGGCGCGATCCGACCTGCCTGCCGTTCGAGCCGGTGCCGTGCGACGTCTTCATCTCGGAGGCGACGTTCGGCCTGCCGGTCTTCGTGCATCCCCCGGACGGCGAGGAGGTGGCGCGGGTGGTACAGTCGCTGGGCCAGTTCCCGGACCGGGCCCACCTGATCGGAGCCTATGCGCTGGGCAAGGCGCAGCGGGTGATCCGGCTGTTGCGCGAGGCGGGCTGGGATCGGCCCATCTATGTCCACGGGGCGCTGGAGCGTCTCAACCGGCTGTACGAGCGCGAGGGTATCGACCTGGGCCCGATCCTGCCGGCGACGGGCTTGAAGAAGGACGCGCTCGGGGGCGAGGTCGCGATCGCTCCACCGTCGGCGATCCAGGACCGCTGGGCGCGACGGTTCGCCGATCCGGTGACGGCGTTCGCGTCGGGCTGGATGGGGGTGAGGGCGCGGGCGCGGCAGCGAGGTGTGGAACTGCCGCTGGTCATTTCCGACCACGCCGACTGGACCGAACTGACCGACACCTTCACCGAGTTGAAGCCCGAGGAAATCTGGATCACCCACGGGCGCGAGGAAGGCCTGCTGCGCTGGTGCGAAATCCACGGCCAGACGGCGCGTGCGCTAAGGCTGGTCGGGTATGACGAGGAGGATGAGGAAGTGGTGGCGGAGGAGGTCTGATTATCGCTCTGCCTGTCATGTATAATCGTCGTTCCGAGGAGTAGCCTCTCTCGCGATTGCAAGCAGCTGACGAAAATCGGCGCTACCGAGCAGAATCATCCCAATCGCCATAGGGGCCATCACGACCGGTTGTGTACCGACCAGTGTCGGCGCGATGACCGAACCGGCCAGACCAATGCCAGCGCTCCATGCCCTAAAGCGTGTTTTGTGCTGGAATGATCGCATGAGTGCTCGAGGACTTACGGGGTAAGCCCTGCTGACGGCGATCGCGATGGAATGAGGAGCCAAAAAATACATGCTCGCGAAAACCGCTGAAGCAAGAAGATAGTATCGAGGATCAGCAAACATGGAGAATCCGATCGCCCGTTTACAGGCTCCAACTTCTTCCTGAGCCGGTTGGATACATCGCTTAGGTGTCGGCCAAGCGTGCTGCTAAATCAAGCCGCGCGGACCCTGGACGGGGCGGGTTCGGCGACGGGCACCGGTTCGCCGGACAGGGCGGCGTTCATGGCCATGCGCAGGCGTTCGGGCTTGATGGGCTTTTCGACCACGGCGGCCATGCCGATGGCGAGATAGCCCCTGGCATCGTCGGGATCGGCGTTGGCGGTCAGGGCGATGATCGGGATCAGGCTCTCGGGGCCGGACAGGGCGCGGATGGCCTGGGTGCATTGGACGCCGTCCATGCGCGGCATCTTGATGTCCATGAGGATCAGGTCGAACGACCGCGACATGACGGCGTCGAGCGCCTCCAGCCCGTCTTCGGCCGTCTCGGACGAACAGCCGAACATCTCGCACAGAGCCTGGGCCACGACCCGGTTCGTCGCATTGTCGTCGACGATCAGGATATGCGGCGTGGCCTGGAGCTCGAGATCGTCCAGGGTCTGGACGTTCGACGGAGCCTCGACCTGGGGCACGGCGCGCACGGCATCGAAGTCGAAGGCGAAGGTGGCACCGCGACCGGCGTTGTTTTCGGCCCAGATGCGGCCGCCCATCCGGTCCACGACCTGGCGGCAGATCGACAGGCCCAGACCGGCGCCGTCAGGTCCGGAGCCGTGGACGAAGGGTTCGAAGATGGCGTCCACCTTGTCGGCATCGACGCCGGGTCCGTCGTCGCGGACGCGGGCCTGCATGTGGATCTGGTCGCCGTCGGCCCAGGCCTTGAGGCGGGCCTCGACCATGCCGTTGCGGGCGAACTTCAGCGCATTGCCGATCAGATTGTTGAACACCTGCTTCAGCCGCATCGGATCGATCTCGGCGGCCAGTTCGGTGTCGCCCTCATAGCCGATCATCAGGGTCACGCCGTCCTGGGACGCGCGCGGCGCCCACAGCTGTTCGACGTCGTCCATCAGGGCGCGCAAGGGGGTAGCAACCGGTGTCAATTCCAGCTCGCCGGCCTCGGCGCGAGACAGGTCCAGCGCGTCCTGAAGGATGCGGATCAGGGTCTCGGAGGAATCGACGATGGTCTGGACGTGGGCCTGGGCGGCGGGGTTCAGCGGCTGGCGGCGCAGCAGTTCGGCGACGGCGAGGACGCCGTTCATCGGGGTGCGCAGCTCGTGGCTCATGATGCCCAGGAACTGGCTCTTGGCGCGGGCCGAGGCGAGGGCCTGGGTCCTGGAATCGGTCAGGGCGTGGGCCTGGGCCTCCAGTTCGGCGTTCTGGAGCCGCTGCTGGTCATTGACGGCCTGGAGCAGGGACACGGCCGTGCCGACGCCGCTGTAACGGCCGTCGCGGGTGACGATGAAGCCACGCATCAGGGCTCCGGCACCGCCCTTCAGCATGATGTCGCAGAAGGCGTCGATGCGCACCCCCGCCTCGACCACGGCGGGCTCAGGATCCATGACATGGACGACCGTCCGGCCGGAATAGAGGGCATGGCCGAAGGGGCCGGCGATCTTGAGCAGGAAGGCATTGCGTTCGATGAGACCGATCGGGCGGCCGTCTTCGACCACCGGGATAACCAGGGTGTCGGGCTCGTCTCGGAACCGCACGAAGACATCGCTCGCCAATGTGGTGGGCGCGATGGGGTCCATGCGTTCTGTCAGGACTTCAATCGTCGGCATACTGGCCGCAACTCCGCTTTACCTGTGGACAGTAGGGGAGAAGCTTTTGCAGAAGGGTTAAGGCGGGCTATCAGCACAAGAATCGCCGTTTTTATGTCGCAATTGGCATCTTTTGCCTCGCCGCCGCAGTTGATGTAGAAGCCCCGGCTCGACCTTAACCACCCCCAGGCGACCCGGAATGCGCGCGGCCAGACGGCCGACCGCAGATTTGTCATGAGCGAAACCCAGCCCGTCTCTTCATCATCGGCTCTCGTCCTGTTCTCGGGCGGGCAGGACAGCGCGACCTGCCTGGCCTGGGCGCTGGAGCGGTATGAACGGGTCGAGACGGTCGGCTTCGACTATGGCCAGCGACATGCGGTGGAGATGGCGGCGCGGCTGACGGTGCGCGAGGCGATGGCACGGGCCCTGCCGGAGCTGGCGGGGCGGCTGGGGCCCGACCACGTCATCGATCTGACCGGCTTTGGAGCAATCGGCGAGACGGCCCTGACCAGCGAGCGGGCCATCGAGATCGACGCGCGGGGTCTGCCGACCACCTTCGTGCCGGGGCGCAACCTGGTATTTCTCAGCGTGGCGGCGGCGCTGGCGGACCGGCGCGGACTGGCGGTGCTGGTCGGGGGCATGTGCGAGACGGACTACTCGGGCTATCCGGACTGTCGGCGCACGACCATCGACGCCATGGCCAGGGCGCTCTCGCTGGGGCTGGACAAGCCCGTGCCGATCGAGACGCCGTTGATGGGTCTGAACAAGGCCCAGACCTGGGCCCTGGCGCACCAGATCGGCGGGCGGCGGCTGGTCGACCTGATCATCGAGGACAGCCACACCTGCTATCTGGGCGACCGCGAGCATCGCCATGTCTGGGGATACGGCTGCGGGACCTGCCCGGCCTGCGAGCTGAGGGCGGCCGGCTATGCCGAGTGGCGCGGCGGATGACCTATTCGGTCAAGGAGATCTTTCTGACGGTGCAGGGGGAGGGCGGCCAGGCGGGACGTCCGGCGGTCTTCCTGCGCTTTGCCGGCTGCAATCTGTGGAACGGGCTGGAGCGGGACCGGGCGGCGGCGGTCTGTTCGTTCTGCGACACCGATTTCGTCGGGGTGGACGGGGACGGGGGCGGCAAGTTTGCGGATGCCGAGGCCTTGGCCGACCACGTCGCCTCGAAGTGGCGGGGCCGCGAGGGTGATCCCATGCTGGTCGTCTGCACCGGGGGCGAGCCCCTGCTGCAACTCGACGCGACCCTGATCGCGGCGCTGAAAGCGCGGGGGTTCGACATCGCGGTGGAGACCAACGGTACGGTCGCGGCCCCCGACGGCATCGACTGGATCTGCGTCAGTCCCAAGGCCGATGCGCCGGTGGTCCAGACGACGGGGGCCGAGCTGAAGCTGGTCTATCCGCAAGCCGCCGCCATGCCCGACCGGTTCGAGCACCTGAACTTCGACCGGTTCTGGCTTCAGCCCATGGATGGACCGGATCAGGTGGCAAACACCGCCGCCGCCCTCGACTATTGCCTGAGCCACCCGAAATGGCGGCTCAGCGTCCAGACCCACAAATACATAGGCGTGCGTTGATGCCCTCCCTCACCAAGGCTGTTTTCGAGATCACCAAACAGGCGACCTTCGACGCCGCCCACCATTTCCCGAACGAACCCGAGGGCAGCATCTATCGCCGCGTCCACGGCCATTCCTTCACGGTCGAGGCGACGGTGCGATCCGAGACCCTGGACGACGAGCACGGCTGGGTCGCCGACCTGGGCGCGCTGGACAGGGCGCTGAAGACGGCGGCGGGGATGCTGGACCACGGGATGCTGAACGACCATCCGGGGCTGGAACTGCCCAGCCTGGAGAAACTGTGCCTGTGGTTCGCGGAGCAGCTGCAGCCGGAATGGCCGGGCCTGGCGCGCATCAAGGTCGCGCGGCCTACGATCAATGAAAGCTGCGTGCTGAGCTTGTAGGCTCTCAGCCACCACCAAACCGGCGGCGGATGATCGGGATCAGCTTGTCGTCGTCGGGACCGCAGGCTGCCTTTACGGCGGCCCATTCGGTGGGGGTGAGCGAGGCACCGCCGGGGCGTTCGGCGGCGCGGGCGACGCGGGCCCGACGCACCGAGTCCGGGTGGGTCGAGGCGAACTCGGCGACGCGGGACAGGTCGTCATCCCTCGCGCGCGCGGCCTCGCCGCCCAGGCGGGCGAAGAAGCTGGCCATGCCGCGTGATGACAGACTCTGGGCGTGGAGCAGTTCTTGACCCCGGGCGTCGGCTTCGCTCTCGGCGGCGCGACCATAGCGGAGGTCGGTGGCCTGACCGGCGAGCAGGACGGCCTGCTGGCCCGCACCTGATCCGCCGCCGACGACGGCGTCGAGCAACAGGCCGATGCCCAGGCTGCGCCATACCGCCTGCATGACGTGGCGCTTTTCGATGTGGGAGACCTCGTGGGCGATGACGGCGGACAGTTCGTCGGGGTTTTTCGCGTCACGGATCAGGTCGTCGGTGATCAGGATCGGTCCGCCGGGCAGGGCGAAGGCGTTGACCATCGGTGCCTTCACCGCCCGCACCCGCACGTCGAACGGGGTGTCGGTGCCGGACGCCAGGCGATCGCCCAGGGCGTCGAGGGCCTGCTGGCCCGGACGGCCCTCGCAGGTCTTGAAGACGACACCCAGCTGATTGTCGAAGTTGCGGCCCATTCCGACCTCGAACGACGGCGGGGTGGCGCGGGCCAGGGGACCGGACAGGGCCGGAATGCCGAAGAAGACAAAGCCGACCGTCGCCGCCGCGAACACGGCCAGTCCGACCGCGAGCCGGGTCTCGATGGTTCGACGTCGCCGGGACAGGACCTTGGTATGGGTGCCGCCCAGGCCCTCCCAGTCGGCGCGGTTCAGGATCAGGCGGGCGTCGCGGTCGGATCGATGCGAGAGGCGGGCCTGATCGCCCTCGACCACGACCTCCAGCCCCTTGAAGGGCCAGGACAGGATGCGGTCGCCGGCGACGACGTGGACGCCCGCCGCGTCGATCTCGACATCGGCGTCGACGGCGCGGGCACTGCGCCCGTCGAGAAAGCGGGCGTCCATCCGGTCAGATCAGCGAGAAGCCGAAGGCGTCGGCCAGGCCTTCGCCAGATTGCGGCCCGGTGCCGGTCTGAAGCGCCTCGTCGACCTGGGCCGTGCCCGTCGAGCTCAGCCGCTGGACCAGGAAATGGGCCGTGCGGGCCTGGACCCAGGGCATGGCGAAGCCCAAGGTAATCAGCAGGAAGAACAGGTTGACGATCATCAGCCACCACAGGGGCAGGGCCTTGACGTCGATCCGGAAGGTGGCGTCGTCGATGCCGACCCCGGCCGTGATCGAACGCAGCATGGCGGCGTAGTAGGGCGACCAGATCAGCAGCAGGATCGGCGCGAAGGCCAGGAGCACCGCGTAGATGATCATCACCATCGCGAGCTCCGGCATGGGTTGATCGTTCGAGGCGAGAGCGTTCGGACTGCCATAGGCTCCCGAGGCCACGCCGATCGCGACGATCACGCCGATGAAAAGGAAATAGGGGACGATGGTCAGGAACCAGCCCAGGGCGAACGCGCCGTAGACACCCTCACGCTCCGACCGCTGCATGTTGAAGCGGAATTTGCGGTCGCCGAACTTTAGATCGCGCCAGAGCGATTCCGCCAGGCTGCGCTCGCCGGCCGGCCCGTACCAGCCGGCGGTGATGCCGGTCAGCAGCAGGACGCCCAGGTACTTCCAGCCGAAATTGGTCGCCGATCCCCCGAGCCTGAAGCGGATGCCGCGCCAGGTCGTGCGGCTGGCCATGTAGCGATAGGCGGTGAAGACGCCGAAGCCGACGAGCCAGAACAGGAAGATGTAAAGCGGCAGGATCAGCAGGGGCGCGATCATCGGCCCCAGGAACTGGATGGCGAAGATGATCAGCAGAAACGGAAGCCCCAGCACCAGCAGGGCCAGCAGGAAGCCGATGAACAGCTCCTTGCCGCGTCCGGTGTATTCGAAGGCGTCGCCGTTCAGCCGGATACCCTGCCAGACGCGCCGACGCACCTCGGTCTTTCCCCAGAACCGCCAAAGGGTCAGGGTGACGAGGTTGAGCAGGCCGTTCTTGAGGCTGAGCCCGATGAAGGACGAGGGGATCAGGGTGGTGTCGAACACCAGGGCCTGTCCACCGCCGGCCGTCGTCGGACCTGTCGGCTGGGGCGCGCCGGGCGTGTCTTCAGGCGCGGGCGAAAGGCCGGGCGGCGGCGTGTCGGTCATGGAAGTCCCCCTGTGGAAGGGAGGCTAGCCCAGCCTGTGCGACAAGCGCAACCACAGGCGGCATGACCAAACGGGTCAGCAGCGGCGGCCGCGGGCCTCGCGCTCACGGCAACGGCGTTGTTCGCGTTCCCAGTCGCGCTGTTCGCGCTCGCGGCGGGCGCGGGTTTCCTCGTCGGAGGTGGTGACGGCGTCGATGCCGGCCCCGGCGACGCCACCGACGACCTTGGCACCCGTCCCGACCACAGCCCCGGCCGTGCCCACGACCGCGCCGACGACGCAGCCCTGAAGCATCAGGGCACCGCCCAAGACGGCGGCGAGGGCGCTGGCCCGCGAAAGGTGGATCATGGCTGGTTCTCCCGAGACCGTAGGGTTAACCGCCAAATGGTGAACGGAGCCTGAAATCAGGCCGGCACGGTCGCCGTCGGCAGGCGGTAGTCCTTCATGCGCTCGCGGATCAGCTTCTTGTCGACCTTGCCGGTGGCCCCCAGGGGGATGTCGTCGACGAAGACGACGTCGTCGGGCATCCACCATTTGGCGATCTTGCCGACCAGGAAGTCGAGGTGCTCCTGCTTGTCCTGGGTCTCGCCGGGCTTGAGCTTGACGATCAGGACGGGGCGTTCGTCCCATTTCGGATGGGCCGCGCCGATGACGGCGGCAAGCTCGACCTTGGGGTGGCCCACGGCGATGTTCTCGATGTCGATCGAGGAGATCCATTCGCCGCCGGACTTGATCACGTCCTTGGCGCGGTCGGTGATCTGCATGAAGCCCTGTTCGTCGACGGTCGAGACGTCGCCGGTGTCGAAGAAGCCCTCGACGTCGAGGATGCTCTCGTCCGAGCGGAAATAGGCGCCCGCGATGGTCGGGCCCTTGATCATCAGCCGCCCGTAGGTGTGGCCGTCGTGGGGCAGTTCCTGACCGGCGTAGTTCTTGAGCTTGAGCTCGACGCCCAGGGGCGGGGTGCCCTGCTTGATCCGCCACTTCATCTGCTCGTCATAGGGCAGGGCGAGGATTTCCGGCGTCATGTTGGACAGGGTGCCGATCGGCGAGGTCTCGGTCATGCCCCAGCCCTGAAGCACCTCGATGCCGAACTCGTCGTTGAAGGCGCGGATCAGGCTCTCGGGCACGGCTGAGCCGCCGATCAGGACCCGTTTGACGGTGGGAATGCGCAGGCCGTTGTCGCGCAGATGGGTCAGCAACCCCTGCCAGACGGTCGGCACGGCGGCCGAGAAGGTGACGCCCTCCGACACGATCAGCTCATAGATCGAAGCGCCGTCCATCTTGGCACCCGGCATGACCAGTTTCGATCCTGCCGCCGGTCCACCGAAGGCGATGCCCCAGGCGTTGGCGTGGAACATCGGCACGACCGGAAGGATGACCTCGCTCGGCGTGGCCCCCAGCACCGTCGATTGCAGGCCCAGCAGGGTGTGGATGAAGTTCGACCGGTGCGAATACAGGACGCCCTTGGGGTTTCCGGTCGTGCCCGAGGTGTAGCACAGGCCACAGGCGGTCTTCTCGTCGAAGTCGCCCCAGACGACGTCGTCGGACGCATCGGACAGCACGGCCTCATAGCATTCCGCCTTGGGCAGTTTGGTCGCGGGCATGGTCCATTCGTCGGTCATGACGATGACCCGCTCGACCTTGGGGCAGTGCGGCAGGATGGCTTCGAGCAGGGGCACGAAGGTCAGGTCGACGAAGATCATCCGGTCTTCGGCGTGGTTGATGATGTAGATCAGCTGTTCGGGGAACAGGCGCGGGTTCAGGGTGTGGCAGACCGCCCCGATGCCCATGATGCCGTACCAGGCCTCGATGTGCTTGCCGGTGTTCCAGGCCAGGGTGGCGATCCGGTCGCCGGGCAGGACGCCCCAGCCCAGCAGGACGTTCGAGACGCGTTTGGCCCGGCCGTGGATCTCGGCGTAGGTCGTTCGGACGATGGGGCCCTCGACCGAGCGGGTCACGACCTCGCGGTGGCCGTGCCAGTTCTTGGCGTGATCGAGAATCCTGTCGACCGTCAGCGGCCAGTCCTGCATCAATCCGAGCATCTGCACTTCCTCGTTTGCACCGGCTGATCGCGGCGCTTGAGACCAAGCTAATCAGGTGATCGGCGTTAAGCAACGTGACGCAGGGGCAGGGAACAGGCAGCAGGGAACGGGCAACAGGGGATCATCGTGAGAATCCGGCGGGTGACGCATGGACGACGTCGTCCCTGTTGCCTACTGCCTGTTCCCTGTTGCCAATCGGAGCTCCCATGACCGTCCTGATCGCGATCACCGGAGGCTCGGGCTCGGGCAAGAGCACATTGGCGGAAACCCTGGTCGCCGTTCTACCCCCGGGCGCGGCCGTTCTGGTGCGCGAGGACTCCTACTATCGCGATGCGGCCAGCCTGCCGGATTTCGACGCGGCGACCTTTGACTTCGACGACGTGGCGGCGCGCGACCACGACCTGATGATCGCCGACCTGAAGCGGCTCAAGGCGGGCAAGCCGGTGACGGCCCCGGTCTATTCCTTCATCCACCATGGGCGCGAGCCGGACGGGGAGCCGATCGCGGCGTCCGAGGTGGTGATCGTGGAAGGAACGCACGTCCTGTGTACCGCCGAACTGACCGCCCTGTTCGACATCCGGGTCTTCGTCGATACCCCGGCCGACATCCGCTTCATTCGCCGTTTGCTGCGCGATCAGTCCGAGCGAGGGCGGACGGCCGAGTCGGTCATCCACCAGTATCTGGCCACGGTCCGGCCGGGTCATGAGCGACTGACGGAGCCGTCGAAGACTCATGCCGACTTCATCGTCGCCGACGCGACGGCGGCGGTGCGGCTGGATGATCCCCAGGCGGTGGTGCGGCTGGCGGCACCGGTGTTGGCGCATCCGCTGCTGGCGGCCCTGCTGGCGCGATAGGCACCCGGCGGGATCGCCCGCGAGAGCGATGTTTTGCAAGCGCGGCCAAGCTTGGAGTATCAAGCAAAGCCATGACCGCCCAATCCCCCCTTGCCCCTGTCGCCGTCCCCGATCCCGACCCCCGGTGCCAGGTGGTCCTGAGGGCGGCGCGGCGGGCCTTCATGACCCAGGGCTATGCCGCCACCCGCATGGAGCCGATCGCGCGCGAGGCGGGCGTGTCGACGGCGACCCTGTATCTCTACTTTCCGTCCAAGGCCGATCTGTTCGCGGCCGTCATCGAGGACGCGGGCCGGGATTTCTCGCGCCAGATGGAATGCGTCCGCGCGTCCTCCGGCCCGGCGCGACACCAGTTGACCCATTTCATGACGGCCTATGCCGGGTTCATGGCCGATCCGTTCGTTCGCTCGGTGTTCCGGCTGGTGATGGCCGAACGGCCCCGGTTTCGCGACACGGCCATGGCCTTCTTCGAGCGGGGCCGCAGCGACTTCGGCGGTCCCTTGATCCGGGCCCTGAAAGATCTCGACAGCGCGGGAGAGCTGAAGGTCGCCAAGCCGTCCTGGGCGGCCGGCCAGCTGATGGGGATGGTCGAACATCCGATCTTCTTCATGCCGCTGGTCACCGGCGATGAGATCATGGCGTCCCGGTCGATCGATCAGATCGTCGATGACGCCGTCGAGACCTTCATGGCGCGCTATCGCGCCGACTAGGTCGGCAGCACCGTCAGCAGGGTGCGGACCACGTGGTCCTGGGCGTCGCGCGAGATCGACCCGTCGATCGGCAAGCGCAGCAGGGTCCGGGATGCCCGGACGGTGACATCGTCCGGGCCGCTGAGCCGACCGTAACGCAGCCCCGCCGGTGTCAGGTGCAGGGGTTGGTAATGGGTCGTCACCTCTACCCCGACCCGCGCCATGTCCGCTTTCAGAACATCACGCGCCGCCTGGTCGGTGGTTCGCATATGGTAGATGTGGCCGTTGTGGCCGGCTGCTGCGGGGATGTCGGGCAGCACGAGGTGCCTGTCGACGCCGGCAGCACGCAGTTGTTGGTCGTAGTGGTTCCAGGCGGCGACCCGTCGCGCCGTTCTGGTCGGTTCGTTGCGCAGGGCGGCGTCCAGCAGTGCGGCGGTGATCTCCGACGGCAGGAAGGACGATCCCACGGTCTGCCATTCATAGGCGGCGACCTCGCCCCGGCCAAAACGGACCCGGTCGGTGCCCTTTTCCCAGAGCATTTCGGCGCGCGCCGAATGCTCGGGCGACTTGACCAGCAGGGCACCACCCTCGCCACAACTGATGTTCTTGGACGCGTGGAAGCTGAAGGTGCCGATGTCGCCGATGCCGCCCAGCGCCTGGCCGCGCCAGCTCGCGCCGACGGCCTGGGCCGCATCCTCGACCAGGGCCAGACCGTGACGGTCGCACAGGGCCTGAAGAGCCTCCATATCGCAGCCGACGCCCGCATAGTGGACGCAAAAGATTGCCCGTGTGCGATCGGTCACGGCCTCGGCGGCCAGATCGACATTGATGTTCAGCGTATCGGACATCACGTCCACGAAGACAGGCACCGCACCGCGCAGCACGACCGCATTGGCCGTCGAGGCGAAGGTCCAGGAGGGCATGATGACCTCGTCGCCCGGCTCCAGGTCCAGCAGCAGGGAGGCCATCTCAAGCGCCCCGGTACAGGAATGGGTGGCCAGGGCGCGGGTGCCCGGGACCATGGCCTCGAGGCGTGCATGGCAGCGCGCAGTGAAGGTGCCGTTTCCGGCATGATGGTCGCCGTGCAGGGCCTCCATCACGGCGGCGGCCTCATCCGCGAGGATGTTGGACTTCGAGAACTTGATCTGCCGATCCGGCGCCGCCGTGAAAACGGGCAGCGGGCGGGGTGGGGTGATCGGAGGAACGACGAGGTGGGGCATGGCTCAGTGCTCGCCGGAAAGCTGCCGACGTAGCGCCTGACCCGGTGCCGGATCCACGAGCTCGGCGACGATGTAACGACGCGCGATATCCAGAGGCCCGCGATTGCCGCCGTCCGGCCCCGAAACGCTGGTCAGGATCCGGAACCCCAGACGCGTGAACACATCGTCGAGGAAGGCTTTGGACAGCCAGTGAAAGCGCGTGTCCGGTTGCAGGCTGAAGGCTGAGTGGCGTCCAGTGTCGCGAATCATCCGGTCCCAGCCGCTCTGGGTGTCGGCGTCGCCGAAGGTGGCGGCGAATCGCCCACCAACCCTGAGTGAATTTGCCGCACTCACCAGGTAGGCGAGGGTCGCCTGGAAATCCATCATGAGGAAAACGTCGACGGCGAAGAACAGATCGACCTTGCCGACCTCGGGGCTGATCGCGGTCAGCAAACCATCGTTGGAGGTCCAGTCGATGGGGCGCCCGTCCAGCCGACCCGATGCCACCGCCGCCGCGCATCGCTGATTCATCGACTCTAGCAGGGCGGGACTCAGCTCGAAGGCGATAAGCTTTGCCATACTGCGATCTAGCAGCATCTCGGTGTATTTTCCCGAGCCCGGACCGATCTCGACGATCGAACGCCAGGGTTGTCCGGGCGGCGGTTCGAGAAGGGTCGAGTAGGTGGCCTCACGCACCTCGGCGGTGACCCATTCATCGCCCGGCCACTGAAATTTTCCGCCGTCCGCCGCGCGCCGTCCGGGGAAATCGCGGACGACATAATCGTCGAAAAAGGCGCGCATATCCTGGACGTCTACGCTGGGCATCGGATGGTCCCCCCCCCGGGAAAAAGATCGACGAACAAGGCACTTACAGCCATAGCGGCTGGGATGACAGGGTTCGATATCATTGGCGATCTGGCCACGGACAATGATGTCCTGAAAGGCACGGTCGACCTTGCGCGCCGGCCCATCGACCGGATTCGCGTCGATCAACATGCGGCCCGGGAAACGACAGAACTGGTCGTGGGGCGCCTGCGGGACGTTCTGGTTACCAGCTACTACCTTTCGGTCCATGTCGAGAGCCACCGGCTGCTCATCAACCAGAGCTATTTCGATATCGTCCGCTGGTTTCCCGACATGCGGCCGATGGTCGATGGCGACGAGTTTCGGTTAATTGCAAACCCGCGGACCATCGAAGGCCCGCATGTAGTGATCGGAGGACCCGTCGACGGGGTCTGGTACCACTGGCTGGTCAACTGGTGCGCGCGGCTGCTGATCTTGAAGCAGCTCAGGCCCGACATCTTCGACGACCCTTCGGTGCGGTTCCTGATCGACGTCGCGGCGTCGAAGCCGCCCTTTATCGATCTGGTAAGGGCCATGGGGGTGGACGAAAACCGCATCACGTTCGTTAGCGAGAGCGGCGAAGACGTCCTGGTCAAGGACGCGATCCTGGTCAGCTTTCCGGACCAGCGCTTCCTCTATCCCGATCTGGTGAGGGATTTCGCAGCGGCGGTGCGACAGGCCTTCGACGTGGCGACCGTCGAGCCGGCCAAGCCTTCGATGATCGCTTCGTGGCTGGGTCGGCGCCCGGCTTCAGCGCTGCGCGGCGGACGACGGATATTCACCAGCCGGCAGGCGTTTCCGAACCCCAAACGGCGCATCCATAATTTCGAGGCCGTAGCCGAGGTTCTGAACCGGTTCGGCTTCGAGATCGTCAATCTGGCCGAGCTGTCGGCGCGTGATCAGGTGGAGATGTTCGCGGCGGCCGAGTTCGTCGTCGGGGTGCATGGCTCGGACCTGGCCGACCTGATGTTCTGTTCGCCGGGCGCCCAGGTGCTGGTCATCGAGAACCAGCGCAATGTGACCATGGGAATCGCGGCGTCGCTGGATGTCCTGTGCCAGATCGTCTCGGCCCGGTACCACCACATGATCGTGGAAGAGGCCATCGACCCCGACGCCGACTATGCGAGCTTCACCGACGAGCACAATCGCGACGTCATCGTGCCGCCCGACGCCCTCGAGCGCGAATTGCAGGCCATGGGCTGCCTCCCGCTCGACGAGAGCTAAGGCAGGTCCAACTCAGGGCTGGAGGCGCATGCGGTCCCAGCCGTCACCGCTGCGTACGAACGCCAATCGGTCGTGCAGGCGGAAAGGGCGGTCGCGCCAGAACTCGATCCGGTCGGGAATGACCCGCCAGCCGGTCCAGCGGTCGGGTCGGGGGACGTCGGCACCGTCGAACCGGGCCTCCTCGCGCGTGATCGCGGCTTCCAGCGCCGCGCGGTCCGTCAGGGGGCGGGACTGGTCCGAGGCCCAGGCGCCGATGCGGCTCTCGCGGGCGCGGGTGGCGAAATAGGCGTCGGCCTCGGCGGCGCTCACGGGTTCGACCACGCCGCGCACCCGGACCTGCCGCCGCAGCGACTTCCAGTGGAACAGAAGAGCCGCCACCGGGCGCTTGGCCAGTTGCAGGCCCTTGGCGCTCTCGGCGTTGGAATAGAAGGTCAGGCCGCGAGCATCGATGTCCTTGAGCAGCACCATCCGGCTGTCGGGGGCACCGTCGGCATCGACGGTGGACAGGGCCATGGCGTTGGCGTCGTTGATCTCGTGCGCTCGCGCATCCGCCAGCCATTTGACGAAAAGGCCGATCGGCTCGGCCCGGTCGAAGATGGTTTCGTCGCCGTTGGCGGCCAGGGCGGCGGCATAGTCGCGGGCATATTCCTCGCGATCGGGGCTGGGCGGAATGGCGGCGTGGGTCATGGGTGGGGCTATAGACCCGGACGGCGTCGACCGCACCTGCGACCTATCGCGGTTAACCCGGTCTTGACCATGTCCGCGACAAGGATCGCGGCATGTCCGCTGTCAATCTGAACCAGGCCTTTGCGACCCTGGGCCTTCACGGCCCCACGGGCGGCGACGCCCTGGTCCGGGCGTTTCGGGCAGCGGTCAAGGCGGCGCGGCCGGACATGCCGGGTGGGGACGCCGACCGGTTCCGCCGCGTCATCGCCGCTTATCGTCTGATCCAGCGGGAAGGCGGTGCCATGCAGGCGCTGGAACCGCCGAAGGCGGCACCGGCGGCCCTGCCTGTCGTGGCCGTCAGCGTTCTGGAGGCGCTGCGCGGGGGTATGGCGACCATCCGTCTTGCAGAGCGAGTGCTGCGTGTTGCGGTCGCGGCCGGGGTCCGGACGGGCGATCACCTTCGACTGCGAGGCGCAGCGACCGACGGCGGCGATCTCTATCTGCCCGTCCTGATCAGGCCGGCTGACGGGCTGTCGGTCGTCGGGGACGACCTGCACATGAACTGGCCCGCGCCGTCACGGTTGATCGAGGACGGCGGCCGGATCGAGATCGAGACCCATGCCGGTGTGCGGGGAGTCTGGGTCACCCGCGGCCTGACGGGCACGGTCCGGCTGCGTCTGCGCGATCTGGGTCTGCCGGCGCGAGGCGGGAGGGCGACGGGCCATCTGTTCGTGACGCTGGAGCCGTCGGAGGACGCACCGTCTGCCGCAGACCATCTGCTGGCGCGGTTCACCCGGGTCTGGACGCCGGAGCGACTGGCGGCCTGACTTGAAGTCTGGCATCAAATCCAGCATCATATGATGACGATTGTGATGCGGAGGCAGGTGTGCGAACGACCTTGAATCTGGACGACGAGTTGATGGAGGCTGCGGCCGAATATAGCGGTCTCGTCGAAAAATCCGCGATCGTTCGTACTGCCTTGCAGGCCTATGTATCTCGCGAGGCGACGCGGCGACTTGTGAAGCTGGGTGGGACCATGCCCGACCTGGAGTTGCCGCCGCGCAAACGATACTTCGCAGCGGAAGACGAATGAGCCTGATCCTGGCCGACAGTTCGGTTTGGCTGGATCATCTCCGCAGCAATGATCCGGTGATGGATCAACTTGCCGTGGAAGAGCGTCTTCTGATGCATACCTATGTCATCGGCGAACTCAGTCTGGGCAATCTCGCCAACAGGCCTGCGTTTTTGAGCCGATTGAGACAGATCGATGCCATTATAAAGGCACGTGACGATGACGTCTTCAATCTGATTGAAACACAACGTCTGTCTGGCTCCGGGATCGGATGGGTGGATGCCCACCTGCTGACGTCCGTGGTTCTGGCGGGTGACGTGAAGCTCTGGACGCGCGATAGACGCCTGAACGCGGCGGCCGAGAGATTGGGGCGCGCCGCCCAACTGCATCACTGAGGCGGACTTGTCCCACAACACCTTCGGCCATCTGTTTCGCGTGACGACCTGGGGCGAGAGCCATGGGCCGGCGATCGGTTGTGTGGTGGACGGGTGTCCGCCGCTGATCCCGCTGACCGAGGCCGATCTGCAGCCGTGGCTGGATCTGCGAAAGCCGGGCGGCAGCCGGTTCGTGACCCAGAGGAACGAGAGCGACACCGCGCGCATCCTGTCGGGCGTCTTCGACGACGGGGCGGGGCCGGTCACGACGGGAACGCCGATCGCCATCGAGATCCAGAACGAGGACCAGCGCTCCAAGGACTATGGCGAGATCGCCCGCGCCTATCGGCCCGGCCATGCCGATGTGACCTATCAGGCCAAGTACGGCGTGCGCGACCATCGCGGTGGCGGGCGGTCCTCGGCGCGCGAGACGGCCAGCCGGGTCGCGGCGGGGGCGGTGGCGCGCAAGGTCCTGGGGCAGGGGGTCTCGATCCGCGCCGGGGTCGTTCAGCTGGGAACGCACCGGATCGAGGACGCGGCCGTGGACTTCGGCGCGACCTACGGCAACCCGCTGTTCGCCGCCTCGGCCGAGGTCGGACCGGCGTGGGAGGCCTATCTGGACGGGGTGCGCAAGGCGGGCTCGTCGGTGGGGGCGGTGGTGGCGCTGGAGATCACTGGCGTCCCGGCCGGCTGGGGTGCGCCCCTGTATGCCAAGCTGGACGCCGAACTGGCGGCGGCGATGATGTCGATCAATGCGGTCAAGGGCGTCGAGATCGGCGACGGCTTCGGCGCAGCGGCCCTGTCGGGGGAGGCCAATGCCGACGAGATGCGGATGGGCGAGGACGGCCGGCCGGTCTTCCTGTCCAACCATGCGGGCGGGATCCTGGGCGGGATCTCGACGGGGCAGGCGATCACCCTGCGGGTGGCGTTCAAGCCGACGTCCTCGATCCTGACCCTGCGCCAGACGGTGACTCGCGACGGCACCGAGACCGACCTGCGCACCAAGGGCCGCCACGACCCCTGCGTCGCCCTGCGCGGCGTACCGGTGGTCGAGGCCATGGCCGCCTGCGTCCTGGCCGACGCCATGCTCAGGCACCGGGCCCAGGTCGGGTAGTTTCCTCGGGCGGTTGCGCGGGGTAGGGTCGGGAATGGCCAGTTCACCGACCCGCAAAGCGTCATCCAAGCCGTCACGGCTGGCCGTCATCGGACTGGTGCTGGCGCTGCTGCTGCCGTTGACGGTGTTTGTTGCGATTGCGGGTCTGAAATCAGGGCTGCTGCCGATCGAGACGGCCTATGATCTGTTGACGATAGGTGTCGGCTTTTACCTGGCAGGACTGGGTGCGTTCGGCGCGATCCTGGCTCTGATTGGCGTGGTGCGGGCTTTTCGGAGTTCCTGGCTGATTGGATTGGCAGCGATATTGATCGCGGCCGTCTCCGTGACCCTGCTCGTGCGCGAGATTAACGCAGGGATGGCTTACGCTCTCAACAACAAGGCTGACCCTACCTTCAACGCCCGTGCTGGTGTTTCAACCGACACGACCGATCAGATTGGCTTTTCGTCGCGTATCCTGGCCGAGCGAGAGGCAGATGGTATCGATCCCGTTGTCCCGCCCGCGGGTGCCAACAGTTGCGAGATCGCCGCCCTGCCAAGCCAGACGGCCCCCGGCGCGGCCGGCTATGCCCTGCAAGAGGCGGGCTTCGAAATCCGGGACATCGGCGTCAACCGCGCCAACGGGGTCCACACCAGCTTCTGGTTCGACCGGACCTATGACGCCGCCATCCGCATCCGCCCCGGCCGCACCGACGTCCGCGTCGCGCCCCGCGACGGCGCTCGCGATCACGGCACGTCCTGCAAGCTGGCCCAGAAAATCCTGACCGGGCTTCAGCCCCGCCGGTAAACCGCGTCCAGCGACGGCCCCGGCTCGGCGACGACCCGGCCCTCCCGCACCAGCTTGCCCAGATGCGCCAGCACCGACAGGCTGGCGGCGGGCCACAGCCGCTTGTCCACGGCGGCATAGAGCGTCGGCACCATGTCGGCGATCGTGGTGTCGCCCGCCTCGATCCGGGCCAGCACCCCCGCTTCGCGCGCCAGACGGTGGTCCTTGTAGGCTTGCAGAAACGGCGCGGGCTCGGTGATCGGCGCGCCGTGGGTGGGCCACAGGGTCGAAAACCCCCGCGCCATCACCGCCTCCAGACTGGCCATATAGTCGGCCATGTCGCCGTCCGGCGGGGCGATCACCGTCGTGGACCAGCCCATGACGTGATCGCCGCAGAACAGGGCGTTCTCCTGCTCCAGCACGAAGGCCATGTGGTTGGAGGCGTGTCCGGGCGTGGCCATCGCCTCAATCGTCCAGCCGTCGCCGACGATCCGCTCGCCGCCGGTCAGGATCACGTCCGGCCGGAACGCCTCGTCCTCCTCCTCGTCGAGATGTCCAGAGGCGTGGATGACGACCTGCGGCGGCCGGGCGGCCAGGATCGGCGCGCCCGTGCGTTCGGCCAGGGGGCGGGCGAGGGGGGAATGATCGCTGTGGGTGTGGGTCACCAGGATATGGCTGATCCGGCGCGCGCCGACAGCGATCAGGATCGCGTCCAGATGCGCCCTGTCGAACGGCCCCGGATCGATCACGGCGACGCCGGCCCCCGCCGCGTCGCGCCCGACGATATAGGTGCCGGTGCCGGTATAGGTGAACGGGCCTGGGTTGTTGGCCACGACCCGCTGGATCAGGGGCGACACCAGATATCGCCGGCCGTAGTCGACGTCGTGGTCGCGGACGAAGGGGATCATCGGGTGGCCCGGCGCGGTGTGGGGCCGTCCGTCTGGTCCGGGCCTTGCCTTAACGAGAGGTAAATCCCTTCCGGAGCGCTCGTCGTGGCCAAAACTATCGCCCTTGGTGTTTCAAATCGGCTCCAGCCTATCGCGGCGGCCGTCCTGTGTCTCATGGCGGCGCAACTGATCACCGCCTCCTGCACACCGGAACCCGTCCCTTATGCGGCCCGAGCCTATCTGGCCCGCTAAAGCGGCAGGCCCGACAGGTCGTAACCGGCCCCGGCCGCTGCGCTGACGATGTCCTCGCGCGAATCGCCTCGTCGGCTTGCGGCCAGCGCCCAGGCGGCCGCAGAGCGCATCCCGGACTTGCAGTGGATCAGGACGGACGTCCCATCGGCCAGAGCGGCGTCGATCGCCGCGATCGCCTCCGGCCCTGGCATTCCGCGCACCGGCGCATGGACGTAGTCGAGACCCAGGGCTCGCGCCGCTTCGGACATGGTCGCGGCGTCGATCTGGCCGTATTCCTCGCCGTCCGGGCGGTTGTTGATGATCCGGACCACGCCCAGATCGCGTGCCGTCTCAAGGTCCGCCAGGTCGATCTGGCCCGCGACCAGAACGCCGGGGGCAAGCGTACGCAGGGCCGCCACTATTGCCGCCTCACGCGCACGGCGCGGCTGCGGCCCGCGGTCAGCAGATAGCTGCCCATGGCGGCGCGGCGGACGCGGACCGGTTCGCCGGCCTGGTTGCGGAAGCTGACGCGCTCGGTGTCGATCTGACGCCAGACGCTGCCGTCGGCCAGGGTGAACACCCAGCGGCCCTCGCCGGACATGCCCGCGCGAGTCAGAGTGGTCTCGATCTCGCCGATCGGTTCGGCGCGCTCGCCCTGTTCGAACAGGGTGATGGTGGGCAGCTGGAACCCGAACATCTGGCGCCGCGCCGCGGTGACCTGGGCCCGGTCCACGACCACGACCTCGCCCTGGCGTTCTGCGGAATCGAGCGCCTCGGCCGCCCGATCGTAGCAGGTCAGCCGCGCTGCGCTGTCGGTCAGGCCCCGGCAGGACACAAGCTGGTTCAGGATCTCAGGGCGGGCGGGTGACGTCTGGGCAGCGGCGGGACCGGCCATCGCGGCAGTGGCCGCTGCGGCCAGGGCGACAGCGCCCAGCGCCTTAATCTGCATCTGAAAATCCAAGGTTTTCGCCGCTCCTGAGGTTCCACCGCATCCTGCCACAGAGCGCAGGCCCACCGCCAGCCGAGCGTGGCCGCAAACGTGGCCTGAATACGACAGTCCCAAGGCGACTTGGTTACAGCCGTGTAATTGCTGTGGCGCAACATGTTGGATGGTGCCTAACCTACGGCAGCCGGCGGGCCCAGTTGCGTTCACCCGCCACGCGATAAAAATAAACCAAGGTCAGGCGGTCTGCGCGAACCCCGCGTCCAGACCCAATCAGGAGAACGATCCTTGCGAACCCCACAAACGCGTCAACGACTTCTTGCCACGACGATCATCACGGGCGCCGCCCTGCTCGCCTTCGCCGCCCCGGCGATGGCCCAGGACGAGCCCGAGTCGGAACTGGAAGAAATCGTCGTCACCGGCTCGCGGATTCCGCAAGCCAACCTGGTTACGACCAGCCCGGTTACCCAGGTCACCTCCGAAGACATCGACGTCCAGGGCGTGACGCGGGTCGAGGACCTGATCACCCAGCTGCCGCAGGCCTTTGCCGCGCAGAACTCGACGGTCGTCAACGGCGCCTCGGGCACCGCGACGGTTTCGCTGCGCAACCTCGGTTCGTCGCGCACCCTGGTGCTGATCGACGGTCGCCGCATGGGTTACGGCTCGCCTCTCGACGACGCGGCCGACCTGAACCAGATCCCCGGCCAGCTGGTCGAGCGGGTTGAAGTCCTGACCGGCGGCGCCTCGGCCGTCTACGGTTCGGACGCCGTCGCCGGCGTCGTGAACTTCATCATGAAGAAGGAGTTCGAGGGCGTTCAGATCGACGCGACCTACGGCTTCTACTCGCACAAGAACGACTATGACGGCGTGGGCAACCTGCGCGCGGAAATCGCGCGTCGCGGCACGACCAACCCGGCCCAGTTCAGCCTGCCCGCCGACGACGTCTCCGACGGCGAAAGCAAGGAAGTCACCCTGACGATGGGTGTGTCGTCGCCCGACGGCAAGGGCAACCTGCTTGCCTACGCCGGTTACCGCAACAACAACCCCGTGCTACAAGCCGGTCGCGACTATTCGACCTGCACCATCGGCGCGCCTGCGGCTGCTCGTCCCACGACCTACACCTGCGGCGGCTCCGGCACGTCGTTCCCGGGTCGTTTCACGGATTTCTCGACGTTCAACTATACGCTCGGCGCCAATCAGACTTTCGTCAACTTCGACGCGGATCAGAACAACTACAACTACGGCCCGATCAACTACTACCAACGCCCCGATGAGCGTTACACCCTCGGTGCCTTCGGCCGCTACGAGATCAACGAACACGCCGAAGCCTTCGCCCAGTTGATGTTCTCGGACTACTCGTCGGTCGCCCAGATCGCGCCGTCGGGCAGCTTCTTCAACACCTTCGACATCAACTGCGACACGCCGCTGCTGTCGACCCAGCAACGCGGTGCCATCGGTTGTACGCCCGCCGCTGTCGCTGCTGGAACACGGGTTCCCTTCTACGTCGGTCGTCGTAACGTCGAAGGCGGCGGTCGTCAGGACTCGCTGACCTATCAATCCTACCGCGCGGTCGTGGGTCTCCGTGGCCTGATCACCGAGGGCTGGAACTACGACATCGCCGCGCAGTTCTCGCGCGTTCGCCTGGCCCGTACCTATCTGAACGACTTCTCGGTCACGCGTCTGACGCGCGCCCTGGACGTGGTCAGCGTCGGTGGCGTTCCGACCTGTCGCTCGGTCGTCAACGGAACGGATGCGGGTTGCGTGCCCTACAACGTATTTTCTGCAGGTGGCGTGACGCAGGCCGCGCTCGATTATCTGCAGATCCCGCTGATCCAGACGGGTGAAACCACCCAGCAGGTCGTCACGGCCGCCGTCACCGGCGACCTGGGCGTCTACGGCTGGCAGTCGCCCTACGCCGCTTCGGGTATCAAGGTCGCCTTCGGCGCCGAGTACCGCCGCGACGCCCTGGGTTCGACGACGGACGCTGCCTTCGCTTCGGGCGACGGCGCCGGTCAAGGCGGACCGACGATCGGCATCACCGGCGACGTCGATGTCGCCGACCTGTTCGCCGAACTGCAGATCCCGCTGGCCGACGATCAGCCCTGGGCCTATTCGGCCTCGATCGACGGTGCCTTCCGTCACTCCGAGTACGAGAACCTGTCGACGGACACCTACAAGGTCGGTGCCGACTACGCTCCGATCCCGGACTTCCGCCTGCGGGCCAGCTACTCGCGCGCCGTTCGCGCGCCGAACGTGATCGAACTGTTCGCCGCCCAAGGGTTCGGCCTGTTCGACATTTCGACCGGTGACCCCTGTGGTCCGGCTCGCACCGCCACCCTGGCCCAGTGCACGGCCACCGGCGTTCCGGCGGCCCAGTACGGCAACGCCGGCCTCAACAGCCCGGCTGGCCAGTACAATCAGGTTACCGGTGGTAACCCGAATGTGGCCCCCGAAGAATCGGACACGATCACCTTCGGTGCCGTGTTCACGCCGAGCTTCCTGCCCGGCTTTAACCTGACCCTCGACTACTTCGATATTCAGGTCGACGGCCTGATCTCGTCGGTGGGTTCGGCTAACACGCTGAACCTCTGCTACCGTGACAACGATGCGGCCGCCTGTTCGCGGATCAACCGCAACCCGAACGGCTCGCTGTGGATCGGTACCGGCTTCGTGCAGGACCTGAACATCAACATCGGTGGTCTTTCGACCAGCGGTGTGGACGTCAACTCGAACTACGGCTTCGACCTCGACACCTTCGGTCTCGACGGTGCCGGCTCGGTCGCTCTGACCTTCGTCGGGACCTGGCTCGATACGCTGGAAACCGACACGGGCACCGGCACCGCCAGCTCAGTGTTCGACTGCGTCGGCTACTACGGCTCGACCCAGTGCGGCGTTCCGAACCCGGAATGGCGTCACCGCGCCCGCGTCACCTGGCAGTCGCCGTGGAGCGTGGATGTCTCGGGAACGTGGCGCTACTACTCGGAGGTCGACTTCGGTTCGTCTCTGACGGGTGCCGTCGCTGGTCGTCTCGACTCGACCCTGGACGCGATGAACTACTTCGACATCACGGCCAACTGGCAGGTCACCGACACCGTCTCGGCTCGCGCCGGTGTGAACAACGTGTTCGACACCGATCCCCCGCTGTCGGTCGCGGCCGGCACCGGCGGCAACGGCAACACCTATCCGCAGCTGTATGATGCGCTGGGTCGTTACGTCTTCTTCGGCGTGACCGCGAACTTCTAGGACCGACGGTCCCTCGGGACCGATGATCATGGAAACGGAATGGGCGGCGGATCTTCGGGTCCGCCGCCTTTTTCATGGGCGGAGACGGGTCTGGCCCCCGCCATGGAAAAACCATCGGTGCCCGGCAAGCGTCGCCGAAGCTCAAATTCCACGTGCCCCAGGATACTCCGACCATGCTGATCGCCGCCTTCGCCGCCGCCCTTCTGGCCCAGACCCCCGCTGCGCCTGCCCAGGATGGCCCGATCTCGACGGCGAGCGGCGCGACCGAGACGGCGGCACAGGTCCGGCTGCGCGAGGCCCTGGCCTATTCCAATCCCCTGCCGCGCGGTGCGCCGAGTGAGGACTATCCGCTGGTGGCCTGGTGCGACGCCCTGGTCAGTGGACATGTCCGGCTGGGCGAGACCCTGACCGATCGCAACGCCGAGGATCTGGAGATCATGCGTCTGGGCCGGCTTGAGGCGTCGGATTTCCGGTCGGCGCTGGCGGCGGCCGCTCCGCGTCAGTCTGCGGCGACGCGCACGGAGGCGACCCAGGCCGCGGCGGCCGCCACCGCACGCTGGACCCCCCTGATCGCCCAGCCCGACGAGGCCGCGCGCAGCCAGTCTTTCGGCCTGTTCTTCGGCCTGCCCGGCCGCTGCGAGCACGCGGCCCGTCGCATCCGCGCCAACATCACGACCCCGCCTGCGACCCTGGACGACGTCGGCCTGCGTTCCGAAGGCGTCGATCCGGTCCAGTAGGCCGGACCGCCCGGTTCAGCCTGTGGCCGGCTTCGAGAGATCGATCCGCCAGCCCAGCAATGCGCCATAGGCGTCATGTTCGAGCGCGCGCGCCGTGACGCTCAGCCCGGCACCCTCGGCCCGGGCCAGAAACCGTTCCAGTCCTTCGACGTCCAGGGCCGCGCGGGTCTGGCACAGCTGGCGATGACGCCAGGCGGCGTTGCCGAACTCGAAATCATCCAGCCGGGCCAGGCCGCTGGACGGCTCATAGGCCGCGATCCGGTCGGCCAGATCGCCCAGATAGCTGACCATATAGGTGACGGTATCGAACGCCGGACCGCTGCCGATCAGGCTCCGGCATTTCGTTACGGCCTGGGCGAAGGCGGCGTGGGACGCGGCGCGCGCGGTCGCATCGGCTTTCCCCTGAGCGGCAAAGGCGCGGCGGCCCAGCCGGACGGCGGCGCCGGTGCCCAAGACCGCGTCATAGGCCTTCGTCTGGGCCCGGGCCTGTTGCGTGATGACGCTGTCGGCGTGGTGAACCAGCAGGCGCGCCCGTCCGCCCGGCGTCAGGACGCGCGACAGTTCCGCCAATGCGGGGCGGTGATCGGCGTATTCGATGCCGAACTGGGACGAGATCCCGTCGAACGTGACGGCCTCGAACGGCAGGGCCTCGACGGCGACACCGCCGATGAAGGTCGGGCCAGCCTCGCCCGCAGCCGTCGCGGGGATGTCCGCATAGTCCACGCCGGTCACGTCGAACCGCCCCGCCGCCTGGGCATAGCGCCCGACCTCGCCGGACCCCGTGGCCAGGTCCAGCAGACGGGCCCCTGCCGGGAAGGTCTCGAAGAACCCGCTCCACAAGGCCGAGGTGTCGAGCGCCCTGGGCCCGGTGGGCGTATCGATCGACATCACCTCGGCCCGGCCCCGCGACCAGTAGGCGGTCCAGTGCCAGCCGGGGCGTTTCACGGGTTGAGAGGCAGCCATGGTCCCGGCCTATAGACCGCCGCCGGCCGTGCGCGCCAGCGGTTCGCCGATCACGCTGCGGCCACCCGTGCCGCCGCACCCGGCTCATAGTTCAGGATCGGCGACAGCCAGCGTTCGGCGGTGGCGACGTCCCAGCCCTTGCGCCGGGCATAGTCCTCGACCTGATCGAGGTCGATCTTGCCCACGCCGAAATAGTGGCTGTCCGGATGGCCGAAATACAGGCCGGACACCGAGGCCGGCGGGCTCATCGCAAAGCTCTCCGTCAGGGCCATGCCCGCATTGGCCTCGGCCTGCAGCAGCCGGAACAGGGTGGCCTTTTCAGTATGGTCGGGCTGGGCCGGATAGCCGGGGGCGGGGCGGATGCCCTGGTATTTCTCCTCGATCAGGTCCTGGGTCGTCGTCGCTTCGTCGGCGGCATAGCCCCACAGTTCGGTCCGCACCTTCTTGTGCAGCGCCTCGGCGAAGGCCTCGGCCAAACGGTCGGCGAGGGCCGAGGACATGATGGCGGAATAGTCGTCGCCGGCGTCCTTGAACCGCTTCGACACCTCCAGTTCGCCATGGCCCGTGGTGACGGCGAAGGCTCCGATCCAGTCCGAGCCCTCCGGCGCGATGAAGTCCGACAATGCCGAGTTGGGCTTGCCGTTCGACTTGGCGATCTGCTGGCGCAGGGTGTGGAAGCGGGCGATCTCCTGCGTGCGCGCCTCGTCACCGAACACGACGATATCGTCCTGATCGGCGTTGGCGGGCCAGAAGCCGACGACGCCCTTGGCCGTGAACCACTTCTCGTCGATGATCTGTTTCAGCATCGCCTGGGCGTCCTTGAACAGGTCGCGCGCGGCCTCGCCGACGACCTCGTCATCGAGGATCAGCGGATAGCGGCCGATCAGCTCCCACGACGCGAAGAACGGCGTCCAGTCGATGTGATCGGCCAGGTCGGCCAGGTCCCAGCGGTCGAAGGTGCGCGTGCCGATGAAGGACGGCGCGGCGGGCTTCGGCGCGGTCCAGTCGATCTTGAACCGGTTATCGCGCGCCTTGGTGATGCTGGTGCGCGCCTTGACCTCCAGCCCTCGGGCATATTGCTCGCGGATGCGGATGTAGTCGTCGCGCGTGATGGCCTCGTTCTTCGCCCGCTCGGTCTTGGACAACAGGCCCGACACCACGCCCACGGCACGCGACGCGTCGACGACATAGGTGGTCGAGCCACGATGGTAGCCGGGCTCGATCTTGACGGCCGTATGGGTCCGGCTGGTCGTCGCGCCGCCGATCAGCAGGGGGATGTCGAAACCGCGCCGCTCCATCTCGCGCGCCACGAATACCATCTCGTCCAGAGACGGGGTGATCAGCCCGGACAGGCCGACGATGTCCACCTTGTGCTCTGTCGCGGCGTCCAGAATGCGGTCGGCCGGCACCATGACGCCCAGGTCGATGACCTCGTAGTTGTTGCACTGAAGCACGACGCCGACGATGTTCTTGCCGATGTCGTGGACGTCGCCCTTGACCGTGGCCATCAGGATACGACCCGCCTGTTCGCGCGGCTTGCCGGCCTTCTCGGCCTCCATGAAGGGTTCGAGCCAGGCCACCGCCTGCTTCATCACCCGCGCCGACTTGACCACCTGCGGCAGGAACATCTTGCCCGAGCCGAACAGGTCGCCGACCACGTTCATCCCGTCCATCAGCGGACCCTCGATGACGTGCAGCGGCCGCTCGACCGATAGGCGGGCCTCCTCGGTGTCGGCGTCGATGTATTCGGTGATGCCGTTGACCAGGGCGTGTTCGATCCGCTTGCCGACCGGGGCCTCGCGCCACTTCAGATCGACGACCCGGGCCACCCCCTTGTCGCCCTTGTAGTTCGGCGCGATGTCCACCAGCCGCTCGGTGTTGCTGACATTGGTCCGCTGCGGCCGGTTCAGGATCACGTCCTCGACGGCTTCCCTCAGGGTCGGGTCGATGTCGTCATAGACGGGCAGGTCGCCGGCGTTGACGATCCCCATGTCCATGCCCGCCTGGATGGCGTGGTACAGGAAGACGCTGTGGATTGCCCGGCGGACGGGCTCGTTGCCCCGGAACGAAAACGACACGTTCGACACCCCGCCGGAGACGCGGGCATAGGGCAGGGTACGCTTGATTTCGCGGGTGCCCTCGATGAAGTCGACGGCATAGTTGTCGTGTTCCTCGATCCCCGTCGCCACGGCGAAGATATTGGGGTCGAAGATGATGTCCTCGGGAGGGAAGCCGACCTCGTTGACCAGGATGTTGTAGGCGCGGGTGCAGATCTCGATCTTGCGCGCGGCGGTGTCGGCCTGACCCACCTCGTCGAAGGCCATGACCACGACGGCGGCGCCGTAGCGCAGGCATTTGACCGCCTGGGCGCGGAAGGCGTCCTCGCCTTCCTTCATCGAGATCGAGTTGACGATCGGCTTGCCCTGAACGCATTTCAGGCCCGCCTCGATCACCTCCCACTTGGAGGAGTCGATCATGACCGGCACGCGGGCGATGTCGGGCTCCGCCGCGATCAGGTTGAGGAAGGTGACCATGGCCTGCTTCGAATCGAGCAGGCCCTCGTCCATGTTGATGTCGATGATCTGGGCACCCGCCTCGACCTGTTGGCGAGCCACGGTCAGGGCGGCGGTGTAGTCGCCCTCGATGATCAGCTTCTTGAACCTGGCCGAGCCGGTGACGTTGGTGCGTTCGCCGACGTTGATGAAGGTGGGTCTCATGGTGGCACTCTATACCGCTGATCCCGGTGAAAATCCGGGTCCGTCGCTGGCGCGCGCTTTGGCGGCATTGATCGAAGGCGAAGTCTGGACGACCCGCTGAGATCGTCCAGAGCACTGGGTCCGGCTTTCGCCGGGATGAGCTGAATGGATGTCTAGTGGGCGTGGGCCGGCAGGCGGGCGGCGGTGACCTCGATCTCGACCAGGAAGCCCGGCCCGGCCAGGCCTGCGACCTGGACCGTGGATCGCGAGGGGCGGTTGGGCTGCTCCGCCGTGCCGAAATATCTGCCGTAGGCCCGCATCATGCCGGCGAAATCCATACGCTCCGAGCCCGGCGCGGCCGTCAGATAGACGGTCATCGACACCACATCGCCCATGGTCAGGTTCCGCGTGGCCAGCAGCCGCTCGATCTTGGCGAAGGTCGAGGCTGACTGGGCTTCGGTGTCGCCATAGGCCTCGACCGAACCGGCGGGTGCCGTGGTGTCGGTGACGTCGGGCAGCTGGCCCGACAGGAAGATCAGTTCCGACCCGGCCGGGACCGTCACCGTCGAGGCGATGAAAGCCGTCGGCGAGCCATAGGTGCGCTCGATCGCGGCATGGTCATGGCTCTGCGCCAGGGCGGGTGCGGCACCGAGCAGCAGGGCGGCGGTCAGGGCGGTGAGGGCGATCTTCATGGTGAGGTCTCCGGTTCAGGCGGCTGCGAATTGGCGGCGGGCGGCGATGGCGTTGACGGCGCGCCAGGCGCTGACGAAGGCACCCTGCTGCCAGGCGCCGACGTGGCTCAGGTGTTCGCCGGCGAACAGATAGGGCCCGTCCGGCTCGTTCATCAACGTATAGCCCGTCGGATCCTGGCGAGCCACCGGTCCTTCGATGCCCAGGCTGTAGGGGATGCTGCGCCAGTGGACGGTGACGCCGTCGGTCAGGGAGCCGCTCTGGCCCGGAT
>NZ_JBIIAY010000129.1:0-8546 GCF_044239655.1 Brevundimonas sp. | reverse complement strand
ACCGGCAGGCTCAGGGTCTCGTCGAACAGACGGGTCGAGACATCGACCTCGCCGACCCCACCGAGCACGCGCTGGCGCAGGGCGACATCCTGCCAGTCCTCGACGTTGCGGCGCAACGTCTGTTCCGCGTAGGCCCCGCCGTCGATGTAGTGGAACAGGAACGGCGGCAGCTTGCGGCGTGCGGCCTCGCGGAAATCGCCGGGCGAGGAGATGATCACCGCGCTGCCTACTGCAGGTTCACGAACATGCCGCCGTCGACCAGCAGGGCCGCGCCGGTCACGTATCTGGCCATGTCGGAGGCCAGGAAGACGACGGGGCCGCCGAGATCCTCGGGTTGGCCCAGGCGGCCCAGCGGGATGCGGCCTTCCATGTACTGGCGCTTCGTCGGATCGGCGAGATCGTCCTTGTTGATGTCGGTCAGGATGGTGCCGGGCAGGACCGAGTTGCAGCGGATGCCGTGCTTGCCTAGGGCGATGGCGCAGGACTGCATCAGGCTGTGAACCCCGGCCTTGGTCGGGGTGTAGTGCGTCTGGTACTCGCCGCCGACCAGTGCGCTGATCGAGCTGACCGCGATGATGGCCCCGCCGTCTCCCTGTTTGACCATCTGGTTGGCCGCAGCCTGGGTCATGAAATAGGCCCCGTGCAGATTGACCTCCATAGTCCGCTTCAGCGTCTGCGGCGGCATGTCGAGGAAGGCGTGGAAAGGGCATATGCCGGCGTTGGAGACGAACACGTCGACGCGGCCGAACGCTTCGACGGCGGCATCGACGAAAGCCGCTGCGCTTGCGTGCTCTGCGACATCGCCCTCGACGTGGATGGCGCGGCGGCCGAGTGCCTCGATCTGGGCGATGACCTCGGCCGCGACATCGCCGCCCTTGTCGGAGTGGATGGCGACGTCGGCACCGTGACGCGCGCTTTCGATGGCGATGGCCGCTCCGATGCCGCGCGAGCCCCCCGTAACGAGGACAACCTTGTTTTCAAGCAGCATGCGGGCTCCGGTAGCGTGGTGGCTCAGGGTTTGGGTGTCCAGCCGAGGTCGCGGCTGATGGCGTTGGCCGCCTCCGTGACCGTCACGGTCAGGTCGGCCATGCGGGCATCGGACATGTACTGGGCGGCGCTGGAGACGCTGAGAGCCGCGACGATCTTGCCGTCCACGCCACGCACGGGGGCGGCGACACAGCGGATCTGATCCTCGTTCTCTTCCAGGTCGAAGGCATAGCCCTTGGACGCGTAGCTGCGCATCCGTTCCAGCCAGACCGCGCGGGCGGTGGAATCGAACGGCTTGCCGTCAGGTGCGTAGAACTCGGTCCATTCGGGTTCCGACTTGTCGAGGATCAGTGCCTTGCCCAGACCGGTCGAGGCGATCGGGTGACGCTCGCCCAGGCTGGAGCCGATATTGATGCGGCGGCGCCCGGCGACCTTGTCGAGATAGAGCGCATGATGACCGTCGAGCACCCCGAGGTGGACGGTGTCCTCGGTCTGCGCCGAAAGGTGCTCCAGCCAGGGCCGGGCGATGCGCGGCAGATGCATCTGCTGGCTGGTCGCATGACCCAGTTCCAGCAGCTTGGGTCCAAGGGTGTAACCCTCGCGCGGGCGGAAGGAGAGGAGGCGGCGCTCGACCAGGGCGGCGGCGAGGCGGTGGGTCGTGCTGCGGGTCAGCTCCAAACGTTCCGACAGTTCGGCCAGGGGCAGGGGACCGTCGATCAGGGCATCGATCACGTCCAGGCCCCGCATCAGGGTCTGGCTGCCCGAAGCCTTTCCGGCAGCGGGCTCTTCTGTTTCGAGCTCGATTGACGCAGTTTGTCCCATCACGTAATCACCTGTTTCAGAATGTAGCAAAACACGCAAGCTGGAGCTCGATTGCACCCCCAGTTTGACGCGCCGTGCGGAGGAACGCCAGTGTCATCCCGAAATATGGGAATCAATAGCCCGGGAGTGGTTTCGTGATGACGCGGTTGCCGAAGATCAAACACGTCCGTGCCTTCGTCGTGAAGAACGACGGGACCGGAGGCGGCGCCGACTATCACGATCAGGGCGACGGCCACTGGATCGACGACCACATCGCCACGCCGATGGCCAAATATCCCGAATACCGCCAGAGCCGCCGCAGCTTCGGCATCAATGTGCTGGGCACCCTTGTCGTCGAGATCGAGGCCGAGAACGGCGTGGTCGGTTTCGCGGTGACGACCGGGGGCGAGCCCGCCGCCTATATCGTCGAGAAACACCTGGCCCGCTTCCTGGAGGGCCGCGATCCGTCCGAGGTCGAGAAAATCTGGGACCAGATGTATTTCTCGACCCAGTATTACGGCCGCAAGGGTCTGGTGGTGAACGCCATCTCGGGCGTCGACCTGGCCCTGTGGGATCTGCTGGGTCGCCTGCGCCAGGAGCCGGTGTTCGCCATGCTGGGCGGCCCGGTCCGTGACGAGCTGACCTTCTACGCCACCGGCGCGCGGCCGGATAAGGCGAAGGAACTGGGCTTCATCGGCGGCAAGATGCCCCTGCACCACGCCCCGGCCGAAGGCGAGGAGGGGCTGCGCAAGAACCTCGCCGAACTCGAGGCCATGCGGAACGCGTGCGGCGACTTCTGGCTGATGTTCGACTGCTGGATGGCGCTGGACCTCAACTACGCCACCCGTCTGGCGCACGAGGCGCACAAGCTGGGTCTCAAGTGGATCGAGGAGGCGCTCAGCCCTGACGACTACTGGGGCTATCAGGCGCTGAAGAAGGCCGCGCCCAAGGGAATGCTGGTCACCACCGGCGAGCATGAGGCGACCCGCTGGGGCTTTCGCATGCTGCTGGAGATGGAATGCTGCGACATCATCCAGCCGGATGTGGGCTGGTGCGGCGGCGTGACCGAACTGATCAAGATTTCGGCCATGGCAGACGCCAAGGGGGTGCTGATGATCCCGCACGGGTCGTCCGTCTATTCCTACCACTTCGTCGTGACGCGCCATAACAGCCCGTTCGCGGAGTTCCTGATGATGGCCCCCGGCGCCGACGAGGTCGTGCCCATGTTCCATCCCCAGCTGATCGGCGAGCCGGTTCCCGTGAACGGTCGCCTCAAGGTCCCCGACACCCCCGGCTTCGGCGTCGAGCTGAACCGCGACATCACCCTGCACCGCCCCTACGCGCGCTGACCCTTTCTCCCCCTGCCGAGACCCTCTGATGAAACTGCTCCGCTACGGCCCCAAGGGTCAGGAAAAGCCCGGAACCCTGGATACCCAGGGCCGCATTCGTGACCTGTCGGGCATCGTCTCCGACATTACGCCGCACCAGCTATCCGGCGAGACGTTCGCCGCGCTGAAGGCCGTCGATCCCGAGACCCTGCCTCTGGTCGAGGGACAACCCCGTTATGGGGTTCCGGTCAGCGGCATCCGCAAGTTCATCGCCATCGGCCTGAACTACGCCGACCATGCCGCGGAATCGAACCTGCCGATCCCGCCCGAGCCGATCCTGTTTACCAAGGCCACCTCCTGCCTGACCGGGCCCGACGACGACGTCATGATCCCACGCGGGTCCAAAAAGTCCGACTGGGAAGTCGAGCTGGGCGTGGTGATCGGCACGCGTGCCCGCTACGTCACCGAAGAGGACGCGCTTTCGCACGTCGCCGGCTATGTGCTGGTCAACGACGTGTCCGAACGCGCCTTCCAGAAGGAAAAGGGTACGCAGTGGGACAAGGGCAAGGGCTGTGACACCTTCGGTCCCGTCGGTCCCTGGCTGGTGACGCCTGACGAGGTCGGCGACCATCAGGATCTGGGCATGTGGCTCGACCTCAACGGCGAGCGCATGCAGACCGGCAATACGAAGACGATGATCTTCAACGTCAAACAGCTGATCGCCTACGTCAGCGAATTCATTACCCTGGAGCCCGGCGATATCCTGACCACCGGTACGCCGCCAGGCGTCGGAGAGGGAAAGAAGCCGTCCCCCATCTATCTGAAGGCCGGCGACGTCATGACGCTCGGGATCGACAAGCTCGGCCAGCAGCGTCAGCAGGTCGTGGCTTGGACGCAAGAAGGCGTGGCATGAGCGTCTATCAGGGCCGTTTTGCGGGTCGGACGGCGGTCGTCACCGGCGGCGCATCTGGTCTGGGCAAGGCCGCAGCGGCTCGCATCGTCGCCGAGGGCGGGCGGGTCGTGCTCTGGGACCTGAACGCCGAGGCGCTCAAGGCTACGGCCGAAGAGATCGGAGCGGTGGACATCGTTGCGCTCGACGTCGCCGATCCAGAGGCCGTCGCCGCCGCCGCCGAAACCTCCAACGCCACCCTCGGCCGGATCGACATCCTGATCGCCTCGGCCGGCATCACCGGCGCCACCGTGCCGGTGCATGAATTCCCGATCGACAGCTGGAAGCGGGTCGTCGACATCAATCTGAACGGCGTCTTCTACTGCAGCCGGGCCGTCGTCCCTTTCATGCTGGCCAACGGCTACGGCCGGATCGTCAACGTCGCCTCGGTCGCGGGCAAGGAAGGCAATCCCAACGCCTCGGCCTATTCGGCGTCAAAGGCGGGGGTCATCGGTTTCACCAAGTCGCTGGGCAAGGAAATGGCCGGCAAGGGCGTGATCGCCAACGCCCTGACCCCCGCCACCTTCGAGAGCCCGATCCTGGAACAACTGCCGATCAGCCAGGTCGATTACATGCGCTCGAAAATCCCGATGGGCCGCCTCGGCGAGGTGGAGGAGAGCGCCGCCATGGTCTGTTTCATGGCGTCCGAGGAATGCAGTTTCACCACGGCCTCGACGTTCGACACGTCGGGCGGCCGGACGACCTACTAGGGTTGCGCGGGTGGCGTCGGACCTTCGTATCGTCGATCCGCACGTCCACCTGTGGGACCTGTCGCGCGCTCGCTACGGCTGGCTGCAGGACGATCCCCTGCCCAACAATCCGGCCGGTGATATGAGCGGGGTCGCTCACCGGAACTATCTCTTGAAGGACTACCTTGCCGACGCCGTCCCGTGGCGGATCGACAAACTCGTTCATGTCGAGGCGGGACAGCCGGTCGGCGCGCAACTCGGCGAGACGGAGTGGCTTCAGGCCATGGCCGACGAATATGGCTATCCTCACGGTATCGTCGCCGGTGTCGACGTGTTGGATCCCGATCTGGACAACTTGCTCGAGGCGCATGCGGCGCGGCCGAACGTGCGCGGCACCCGCCAGATCGTCTGCTGGCACGCCGATCCGCTGAAGACCTACACCGATCGTGATTTGCTAAAGAATCCGGCCTGGGAGGCGGGGTTGGCGAAGCTGGCGAAGCATGGTTTGTCGTTCGACCTGCAACTCTACCCGACCCAGATGGCCGCCGCCGCCGCCATCGCCGAGCGCCATCCTGACATCCCCCTGATCGTCAATCATGCGGGCCTGCCCACCGATCGCGACGACGCGGGCATGGCGATCTGGCGCGAAGGTCTGCGCCTGCTGGCCGCCCAGCCCCAAGTCGCAATCAAGATCTCCGGCCTCGGTATTACGGATCGGAACTGGTCCGTCGACAGCGTCCGCCCGATCATTCTGGACTGCGTCGAAGCCTTCGGGACCGAGCGAGCGATGTTCGCCTCCGATTTTCCGGTCGATCGGGCGCACGGGACGTTCGACGCCGTCTATTCCGCTTTCGACGCCGTGACTTCCGACTTCAGCCCGACCGAACGCGACCGCCTGTTCGCCTCAAATGCCGAGGCCATCTACCGCATCTGATTTGCTCAAGGCCGCGAAAGACGGCCGGGCCCGAGGACCCCAGGAGACGACCATGGTCAGTACGACCCGCACCCGGACCCAGCGCTCTATTACCGCCGCGTGTCTCGCCCTGCTTGTCGCCGCGCCGATGGCCGCCCGCGCGCAAACGGCTGAACGGGCCGTCGCGCCCGTCTCTGCCGTGGCACCCGCCGTGCCCATCGACCGTCAGGCCCTCGTCACCCGCCATAACGTCACCCTGACCGAGATCGATCGCCACGCGCCGATCATGCTGGGCAATGGTGAGCTGGGGTTTACCGCCGACATAACCGGCTTGCAGACCTTTCCCGAGCAGTATTCGGAACTCGCACCCTTGCTGACCATGGCCCAATGGGCCTGGCACAGTTTCCCCAACCCCGAGGGCTATACCGAACAGAGCGGTCTGATTCAGGTGCCGGTCCCGGGGAGGGGCGAGCAGCCCTACGCCTGGATGCGGTCCTGGGCGGATGCGGAGAGCAACCCGGCCTATACCTGGCTGCGGGCCAATCCTCACCGCTTCTCGCTGAGCCGGATCGGGCTGACGCTGGCCGACGGCGCACCTCTGGATTTCGCCAAAATCACGGCGACGACCCAGATGCTGGATCTGTGGACCGGCAGCTTGACCAGTCGCTTCACCTATGACGGCCAGCCGGTCGAGGTTGTGACGCGGGTGCATCCGGCGCTCGACATGGTGATGGTCGAGGTGGAGTCATCGCTCGTCGCAAGCGGCGGTCTCGGCGTTCGCGTCCGCTATCCGAGTGTCGATCCGGCGATCAATCCGGACCCGACGAACTGGGAGAACAAGGGGGCGCAGAGCGTGGCGATCGTAGCGCAGACCGACCACGAAGTACGCATCCGCCGCACCATCGATGAGACCAGCTTTAACTCCGCCATCGTGACGAGCGGCCGTATCGCTCGGGCCGGCGATGCGGAGTTTGGTGTCGCATCGGCCGGTGGCGACCGCCTGACCGTCATGATCCGCTTCGATCAGGCTGAACCAACCGCCGCGACCCCGGCCTTTGCTGAGGGCGTCGCAGCTGTCACCGCCCACTGGCGCGACTTCTGGGCCAACGGCGGAGCGGTCGATTTCTCGGGCTCTACAGACCCGCGCGCGGCTGAACTGGAGCGCCGCGTGGTGCTGTCGCAATACCTGTCCGCCGTGAACGGGGCAGGGGAGTTACCGCCGCAGGAGGAGGGTCTGTTCTCCAACAGTTGGTACGGCAAGTTCCATCTGGAAATGCACCCCTGGCATTCGGGCTGGCAGGCGATCTGGGGCCATGCCGATCTTCTGGAGCGGAGCCTGCCTTGGTATCTGGGTAACCTGGACAATGCTCGCGCCGAGGCCGCGCGTCACAGCGTGCGGGGTGCCTGGTGGCCCAAGATGACGGGGCCGGAAGGGCGCAACAGCCCCAGCCTCGTGTCGCCCTTCATCATGTGGCAGCAACCGCATCCGATCCTGCTGGCCGAACTGGTTTGGCGCGCCGACAACGATCCGGCCGTGCTCGACCGCTACGGTGAACTGGTCGAGTCCACGGCCGACCTGCTGGCCTCCTGGCCGATCGAGCGTGACGGGCGGCTGAACCTCGGCTCACCCATGATCCCGGCGCAAGAGAACTATGATCCCCTGACCACGACCAATCCGACCTTCGAGCTGGAGTATTTCCGCTGGGCGCTGGAGACGGCCCAGCAGTGGCGGGTCCGCAAGGGACAGGCCCGTCGCACCGACTGGGATCAAGCTCTGGCGAAGATTGCACCGCCGCCGATGCACGACGGCCTCTATCTGCCGATCGAGAACCTGCCGGACTTCTGGGAGACGGCCGCCTCGGACGCCTGCCGCGAACACGCCGCTGCTGCCCAGTGCAAGAACCGCGACCACCCGTCCTTCCTCATGGCCTATGGCTTCATCCCCGGCGCCCGGATCGACCCGGAGGCGATGCGCCGGACGTTCGAGGCGGTCGAGGCAAACTGGGATGTGCGCCAGACCTGGGGCTGGGACTTACCGATGATGGCCATGACGGCCGCGCGTCTGGGCGAGCCCGAGAAGGCCGTCGACTGGCTGTTCGCTGACCTGAAGAACAATCAATGGGGCGTCACCGGTATGACGCCGCGCGTGCATCTGGACGAGCATGCCGACGAACTGGTGCCCGTCTCCGCCGGCGCCGGCGGGGTAGCGATGGCGATCAACCCGGACGGCCCCGGTTACCGCCGCGCCGCCGAAACATACTTCCCGTCGAACGGGTCGTTACTGATGGCCGTGGGCCTGATGGCGGCAGGCTGGGACGGCTCCACCGGACACGCGCCGGGCTTTCCAAAGGACGGCTGGACCGTCCGGGTCGAAGGCCTGACGCCCGCGCCCTGATCAGAAAGACGAGGACCGCCCCATGTCGATTATGACGACGTCACGCCGCGCCGCCCTGAAGGCCCTGCTGGCCGCTCCAGCCGCCGGGGCCTTCGCCGGGGCCGTTCATGCCCAGACCACGCCGATCGCAGGGCAGACGGGTGCGCCTGTCTTCCCGGCACCGAACACTGCGCCTCCGATCCATCAGGTCGGCGACACGCCGCCGCCCTGGCCGACCTGGGAAGGCCCGGTGCCGGCCGACTGGGTGGATCCGGCCACGGGCCGCCGCATCGTCCGCCTGTCCGGCGACGAGGGCGGTAACAAGCTCTATTTCTATCGCAGCATGTTCACGCCCCAGGGTGACGTGTTCGTCTTCTCGTCGTCCGAAGGGATCATCAAGGTCGAGCTCAACAACGGCTTCCGCCGCTCGGCGCTGGTGGCTGATCCGAACGCCGATCTGCTGCTGACGGGGCGCAAGACGCGCACCGTCTATTATACTGTGACC
>NZ_JBIIAY010000023.1:0-30314 GCF_044239655.1 Brevundimonas sp. | reverse complement strand
ACCCTCGCGGAACGCCTTGATGCCCTTGGCCGCGTCGCCCATCAGGCCCGACAGCTTGCCGCGGCCGCCGAACAGCAGCAGCACGATGACGGCGACGATGGCCCAATGCCAGATGCTGAAGCTGCCCACGAACACGTCTCCGAAAAAGCGGCCCGACCTCGGCCCGCTGCAAATCATACGCGCCATATAGGCCAAGGCGTGGCGGTGCGGCAATCGACGCTGTAGTCACAGGCCAAATGAACACACCGTCTTCTCACGTCATCATCCACACCGACGGTGCCTGCAAGGGCAACCCGGGTCCCGGCGGCTGGGGCGCGATCCTGCAAGCGGCGGGCAAGACCAAGGAAATGTCGGGGGGCGAGCCCCTGACGACCAACAACCGCATGGAACTGACCGCCGCCATCATGGCGCTGGAGGCGCTGACGCGGCCGTGCCGGATCGACCTGCACACCGACAGCAAATACGTCATGGACGGGATCACCAAATGGATCCACGGCTGGAAGGCGCGGGGCTGGCGCACGGCGGACAAGTCCCCGGTCAAGAATGACGACCTGTGGAAGCGCCTCGACGCCGCCCGCACCCGGCATGAGGTCAAGTGGCACTGGGTCAAGGGCCACGCCGGTCACGAACTGAACGAACGCGCCGACCAGTTAGCCAATCGCGGCATCGCCGAGATGCGGGCCGCACGAGCGGGCTGACCCCTACTCGACCGCGCGATAGTCGAAGCCGCTCGTATCGACCCATTCGCCCTTGATCAGATGGCGGCTGCGAATGCTGTAGACGCCGTTCTCGAACGTCGTCGTGGCGCGCACGCCCGGCAGGTCGGGCAGGCCGTGCACGACCTGATCGAACTCGAAGGTGCCGGGCCCTCGCACCACGATCGTGCCGGTCGTGTAGAAGCCGCCGTTGGTCGCATAGAAGCTGACCAGTCTGTCCTGAGCAGGGTCCCAGGTGATCAGGGTCTCGCCCGCATAGACGCCGCCATTGACCGAATGGGTGCTGCGGATCGCGCGCCTGTTCAGGATGCGCTCGAAGCGGACCTCGTCTATGGCATCGGCGGCATTCAGTGATGCCCCACGCCAGGTCTTGCCGATCAGCGGGTCGAAGGCCGCAAGCGCCTGGTCGGCAGCGGACGGCGCGGCCGTTTCGGCCGGGCCGGATTGGGCGGAAGCGCCTGGAAAGGCCGTCATCAAGGTCGCGACGGCCAGCCAGGTCAGGATCATGTCGAGGCCTTGACCGTCAGCCTGCCACTTCCCACCGCCGTCACCACAACGGACTCAGCGATGGCCGGCGTGTCTCCATCCAGCTCCGCAGACCATTCGGCACCCGACACGAAGACCCGTCCCCGGCCGTCGACGAACGGCTCGACCACGGTCGCCTTCTGTCCGATCAGGCGGCGGTCGCGATCGTTGATGTCGGGCTGGTCGTCGGGATTGACGCGCTGGACCAGCCGGCGCGACAGTAGGGTCGAGGCCACGGTCAGGGCCGCGAACAGCCCCACCTCCCCGGCCAGACCCAGCGACAGGCCCAGGGCGGTGACCACCGCCACGATCCCGGCCGAAACCGCCGGCCAAAGCAGCCATTCGGTCGAGGCCGCCGCCTCGACCGCCAGCAACAGGGCACCGATGGCGAGCCAGAGCCAGAAGGGCTGGGCCGAATAGAGGTCGATCAGGGTGTCCATGGCGTCACGCGGTCGGAGGCACGGCACCGCCGCGGGGTGCGCGCGGTGCGGGCGGCGGTGCGGACGGCGTCCGCTGCTGATCGCGGGCCAGGCCAACCAGTTCACCGATGCCGGCGATGGTCCCGACCAGGCCGCTCATCTCGGCCGGAACGATGACGGTCTTGGCGGTGGGGTTGCGGGCCAGTTCGGCGAAGGCCTCGACATATTTCTGGGCGACGAAGTAGTTGATGGCGTTGACGTCGCCACGGGCGATCGCCTCCGAAACCATGGCGGTGGCCTTGGCCTCAGCCTCGGCCTCGCGTTCGCGGGCTTCGGCGTCGCGGAAGGCGGCTTCCTTGCGGCCCTCGGATTGCAGGATGGCCGACTGTTTGGCGCCCTCGGCGCGCGCGATGGCGGCCTGCTTCTCGCCCTCGGCCTCGGTGATGACGGCGCGGCGCTCGCGCTCGGCCTTCATCTGGCGCGCCATGGCGTTGGTGATGTCCACCGGCGGGGTCAGGTCCTTGATCTCAATCCGGTTGACCTTGACGCCCCACGGCTCGGTCGCCGCGTCGATGACGGTCAACAGGCGCGAGTTGATGTTGTCGCGCTGGAACAGCACCTCATCCAGGTCCATCGAGCCGACCACGGTCCGCAGGTTGGTCGAGCACAGCTGGGTGATCGCATAGGGCAGGTTCTCGACGCGATAAGCGGCGGCCGAGGCATCCATCACCTGGATGAAGACGATGGCGTCGACCTTCACCATGGCGTTGTCCTTGGTGATCACCTCCTGCTGGGGCACGTCCAGGACCTGCTCCATCATGTTCATGCGCCGCCCGATCCGCTCAACGAAGGGCGTCAGGACGCTGATCCCGGGCTTGAGGGTCTTGGTGTACTTCCCGAACCGTTCGACCGTGAACTCACGGCCCTGAGGCACGATCTTCACCACGCTGAACAGCAGAATGAAGGCCAGTATGACCAGGGCGAGGACGAAGACGAGGCTCATGCGGCAATCCTTCGGCTGTTTGATCCAGATTACGCCCGCCGCGCCCGCTGCGCCATCGAATCCGGACCGTCGTCACAAACGAAAAGGGCGGCTCCCTTTCGGAAGCCGCCCTCGACGTCTGACCCGTCGCGAAGCTTAGTCGCTGACGGTGATGTCGCCGCCGTCCAGCTCGCAGAAGTCTTCCGAACCGACGATCACTTCCGTACCGTCCGAGAACTCGGCCTTCAGGTCGTATTCGCAGTCTTCCAGGTCGTCATCGATGGTGACCTCGACGCTGTCGCCGGCCTCCAAGATGCCGTCGCCGAAGATGTCCTCTTCCCATTCATTGGTCGAGACGACCGAGATGTAGAGCGAGATCAGATCGTGCTCGGTCTCGTTGTGCAGGGTGAAGGTCACCGGCTCGGTCACCTGGGCCGAGGCGACGACAGGCGCACCGGCGAGCATCAGGGCGGCGACAGCCGCCAGAGTGGTCTTGATCATTATAGTCCCCCATTTCGGCGAAACGCCGAGTAAGCCCCCCCGAGCCGACACAGTATCGACCCGTTGGGCGCGGATGTTACATAGACGATGTCGGCTGTCACGCCGGAATTTCAGGTCCGTCGAGCGGCGTTCCGACAGCCGGCGTACGGTCAGGCGGTGACGTCCTGATCGCGAATCCGTACCGCCTCGGCGACGATCCGCCGGGTCTCATCCCACGCTAGAAGCCCAAGAGCCGCATCGATCGCAAAGAACCGGGCCTCGGCCGCGTCGTCTCCCGCAATCGGCTCACCCGAGATCCAGACCGCGACATAGTCGATCAGCACATAGTGAAAGCCGGGAAACAGCCCGTCCACGACGTCGACCAGCCCGAGAATCCGCGCCGAGACGCCGGTCTCCTCGTGCAGTTCGCGCAGCGCCGCCGCATGCAACCGCTCCCCCCGCTCGATCCGACCGCCGGGCAGGCTCCATTCCCCCTCGCGCGGTGGTCGCCCCCGCCGGATCAGCAGAACCTCGTCGCCCCTCAGACAGACGATACCGACGGCGGGGACCGGACCGGTCGGGGGAATCGAGGTCATCGCGCGCTTTCCATGGCCCACCATAGCTTTCCGCTTTCGTCCCGCGACTGATTTTGACAGAAGGCGGCCATGACCCCGCCCTCCCCCGCCGTGCTCGACGACCTGAAGGCTGCGCTCGGCCCGTCCGGCTGGAGCCAGGACCCGTTCACCCTGGCCCCCTATCTGACGGAATGGCGCAATCGCTGGACGGGCGAGACCCCGATCCTGCTGACGCCCGGCACGACCGAGCAGGTCCAGCGCGCGGTGGCCGTCTGTGCCGCGCACGGCGTGGCGATCATCCCGCAGGGCGGCAACAGCGGTCTCGTGGGCGGTCAGATTCCCTATGGCGAGGTGCTGCTGTCCACGCGGCGTTTGCGCGCCGTGCGCGACGTGACCCCGCTGGACGACGCCATGACGCTGGAGGCCGGGATCACCCTGCTGGAGGCCCAGCACCACGCGCGCGACGCAGGCCGGTTCTTTCCACTGAGTCTGGCGGCTGAAGGGTCGGCGACGATCGGCGGGGTGATCTCCACCAATGCCGGCGGAACCCAGGTGCTGCGCTACGGCATGATGCGAGACCTCGTCCTGGGGATCGAGGCCGTCATGCCGAACGGTGAGGTCTTCAACGGCCTGAAGCGGCTGCGCAAGGACAACACCGGCTATGACCTGAAGCAACTTCTGATCGGGGCCGAGGGCACACTGGGCGTCGTCACCGCCGCGACGCTGAAGCTGTTCCCCATCATGCGGTCGCGCGCCGTGGCCATGGTCGCGCTGGAGACGGCCGGGGCCTCGATCGAGCTCCTGGCCCGCGCCAAGCAGGAGACCGGCGGCGGGGTCGAGGCCTTCGAGCTGATGAAGCGGCTGGGTGCCGAACTGGTCGTCAAGAACATCCCCGACAGCCGCTGGCCGCTGGATCCCGTCCCCGCCTGGTCGGTGCTGATCGAGATCGCCTCGGGCACGCCGGGCGGTGCCGAGGCGCAGATGGAAAGCCTGCTGGAGGTCGCCTTCGAGGAAGGCCTGATCACCGACGCCGCCATCGCCCAGAACGACGCCCAGCGTGCCGCCTTCTGGCGTCTTCGCGAAGAGCATTCGGCCGCGCTAAAGCCCGAGGGCGGCGGCTGGAAGCACGACGTCTCGGTGCCCATCTCGCGCATCGCCGACTTCATCGACGAGGCCACGGCGGCGGTGGAGCGGTTCCATCCCGGTGCCCGGGTCTCGGTCTTCGGCCATATCGGCGACGGTAACCTGCACTACGACATCCTGCCGGGCGTCGGAGAGGATGTGCCCGCCTTCATCGCGCGCTGGAAGGAAGGCTCCCGCGTCGTCCACGACATCGTGGCCCGCTACGACGGGTCCATCTCGGCCGAGCACGGCCTGGGCCGGCTCAAGACCGACGAGGTCCGCCGCTACAAGTCGCCGCTGGAAGTCGCCACCATGGCCGCCATCCGCGGTGCGATCGATCCGAAGGGCATCATGAACCCGGCCGTCCTGTTCAGCCCCGAACGGCCGTCATGCTGATCGTCCTGTCCCCGGCCAAGCGGCTCGACTTTTCCGAGCCCGACCCCGCCCTGCCCGCGACGACCCGCCGGTTCGTCGAGGACACGGCGTCGCTGGCCGTGACGGCGCGGCGTCAGACCAAGGCCGATCTTCGCCGGCTGATGGGGATTTCCGAGGATCTGGCCCGGCTCAACCAGGAACGGTTCAAGGCCTTCGACGCCGAGGCGCTCGACATCGGCGTCCAGGCCGCCTTCGCCTTCGCCGGTGACGTCTATCAGGGGCTGGAGGCGCGTTCGCTCGACACGCGCGGACTGGCCTTCGCCCAGGACCATCTGCGTATCCTGTCCGGCTTCTACGGCCTGCTGCGACCCCTGGACCGCATCCAGCCCTACCGGCTGGAGATGGGCGTACGACTGCGCACGCGGCGGGGCCAGAGCCTGTACGACTTCTGGGGCGACCGGATTTCGAAACAGCTGAACGCAGACCTCGACGGCCATGCCCACCCGGTCGTGGTCAACCTGGCCAGCCAGGAATACTTCGGCGCAATCGATGCCAAGGCGCTCAGGGTCCCGGTGGTGACACCCCATTTCCGCGAGCAGAAGGACGGCGAAAGCCGGATCATCTCCTTCTACGCCAAGAAGGCGCGCGGCACGATGGCCCGGTTCGCCATCGACGAACGGATCGACGACCCCGAGGCGCTGAAGTCCTTCGATCGCGACGGCTATCGGTTCGACAAGGCCGCCTCGACCGACACCGACTGGATATTCATCAGGTAGAGAATATCTGATCCCGCCTGTCGCCTTCCTTCGGCCAAGCCGCTAGGCTTGGTGCCAAATCAGAAACGACCCGAGACACGACCAGGGAAACGCCTTCATGTTTCAACGCACAAAGAAAGACGCGATGGACAACCAGCGTCCGGTCTTCAAGGACCCCAACGACCTGTCCGGCCAGGTGGCTGTCATCTCCGGCTCGACCTCGGGCATCGGCCTGGCCCTGGCCCGCGCGGTTGCAGCGCGGGGCTGCGACGTCGTCCTGAACGGCCTCGGCGACCCTTCCGAGATCGAACGCACCCGCGCCGAGCTCGAGGCCTCCTGTGGCGTCCGCGTCCGCTATCACGCCGCCAATATGCTCAAGGGCGACGAGGTCGCCGACATGGTCGCCTATGCCAAGCACCAGCTGGGCCGGCTCGACATCCTGGTCAACAACGCCGGCATCCAGCACGTCGAGGCGGTCGAGAAATTCCCCTCGGACCAGTGGGAAAAGATCATCGCGATCAATCTGTCTTCGACCTTCTATGCGACCCGCGCCGCCATTCCGATCATGAAGGCGCAAGGGCGCGGCCGGATCGTCAACATCGCCTCGGTCCACGGTCTGGTCGCCAGCCCGTTCAAGTCGGCCTATGTCGCGGCCAAGCACGGCGTCGTCGGCTTCACCAAAACCGTCGCTCTGGAACTGGCCCAGGACAACATCACCTGCAACGCCATCTGCCCCGGCTTCGTCGAGACGCCTCTGGTCGCCGCCCAGGTCGCCGACCTGGCCCGCACGCGCGGTACCTCCAAGGAAAAGGTCCTTTCCGAAGTCATCCTGGAATCCCAGCCGACCAAGCGGTTCGTCAACACCGACGAACTGACCGGAGCCTTCCTCTATCTGGTCAGCGATCTGGGGGCCTCCACCACCGGGATCAGCATGCCCATCGACGGCGGCTGGACCGCCCGATAGCCGACCCGCCACACGGCCCCCTGAGCCGTGGCTGATGCATCCGGGGTCGTGGCATGATAAGGGTTTGCCATGGCCCAGCCCGTGCTCCAGCTTCCGCCGACGCTCGACGCCTTCGTAGACGAACAGGTGCGCTCGGGGGCCTACCCCGACCGCGACTCGGTGATCGCTGATGCCTTGGACATGTTGCGCGAACACACGGTTGCCGATGAGGAGAGTGACGAGGTCAAGCTGGCACGGCTGAACGCCAAGCTCCAGCAAGCCATCGACAGCCTCGACCGGGGTGAGGGGATCAGGGTCCATGACACCAAGGCCCATTTCGACGGGATCATGGAACGTGTGAAAGCGCGCGTGGCTTGAGGATCTTCGATATGCGTCTGTTGCACGCTTCGATGGATTTTCCCCGACATCTGAGCTGAGGCCGGCCCATGGCGCTTTTCAAACGCAAGGCTCCGGCGGCGAAGTCGGCCAAGCCCGACACCGAGGCCCCCGATGACGGCCGGCGCAAGGTCTGCCTGGCGCTTCAGGGCGGCGGGGCGCACGGGGCGTTTCAGTGGGGGGTGCTGGATCGGTTGCTGGAGGACGGACGGCTCGATATCCGCGCGGTGACGGCGGCCTCGGCCGGGGCGATGAACGGGGCGGCTCTGGTTTCGGGCCTGGCGACCGGCGGGCATGACGGGGCCCGCGCCACGCTCGACAAGCTGTGGCGCGAGACGAACCAGTCGGGCGGCAAGAACGTGTTCGGCGACACCTCGATCTGGTCCAACGCCCTGACACCCGGCTGGCTCAAGGACACGACCCTGTGGCGGGCGTCGGAGACCCTGGCCATGTCGATGTCGCCCTATGAATTCAATCCCCTGAACCTCAATCCTCTGAAGCGGGTTCTGAACGCGACGATCGATTTCGAGGCGGTGCAGGCCTCCGACGTGAAGCTGCACGTCGCCGCCACCGCCGTCCGCCACGCCAAATCACGGGTCTTCACCAATGCCGAGATCACCGATCAGGTCCTGCTAGCCTCGGCCTGTCTGCCGCAACTGTTTCAGGCGGTGGAGATCGAGGGCGAACCCTACTGGGACGGCGGCTATCTCGCCAATCCGCCGCTGTGGCCGCTGTTCTACGAGGACACGCCCGACGACGTCCTGCTGATCACCCTGAACGCCTTCGAGCGCGCCGACACGCCCAAGGCGCCCGGCGACATCATGGACCGGCTGAACGAGGTCGTCTTCAACGCCCCCCTGGTCGCCGAACTGCGCGCCGTCGCCTTCGTCCAGGAGCTGATCGAGGAAGGCCGGCTGACGCCGTCCGCCCTCGACCGCTATCGCCACATCCTGATGCACGCCATCGAGGCCGACGGCTGGCTCGGCGACCTGTCACTGGGCTCCAAATTCAACACCGAATGGACCTTCCTGAACGACCTGAAGACGCGCGGTCGAGCGGCGGCGGACGAGTGGCTGGGGAGCTGTTTCGCCGACGTGGGCGTGCGGTCGAGCGTCGATCTGCAGGCGCGGTTTGGGTAGAAGCTCAGGACCTTAACTAATCCAGGACGCCTCGCACTTTGTGCGATGCCACTGTCCGAATAACAGCCAGTAACTGCAGAGCTGGCCTTCGCCTGCGAGGGGAGCCAGTTGAACGCCGACATCGACAGAGGCGCGACGTCCGGCCAAGGCATAGGTAGGCCGCTCAACTACGGTACCGCCGTAGAAATCATCCCAGCTTGTTAAAGTGGGCGGGCGCGTAGCTCGGGGCAGGCCAAGCGCTTGCCAATCGCATACGAGATCACCGGTCATAAGGTATCGGGTATCGGGGTGTAGTTCTGCGACGGCTTGCGCCATCAGTTTGCAATCTGCCCCAACCGGACCTTTTTCTCCCTTCGATGGGGCAGGCAAAGCGAGCGCGAGAATCAAGCCTCCAAAAACTATGATCGCCGCCAAAACTGCTGCGTGCTTACTGACCGATTCCGCCATCTACCCCACAAACCCCGCCGCCCGCCTCAGACGATCGTTGATCGCCTCTCCCAGACCCGCCATCGGAACCGACGCCACCGCGATCCCCACCGGTCGTTCCCGGTCCGCCTCGCGCAGCAGCCGGAACAGGTTCGCCGCCGCCTCGCGCGAGTCGCCCGACACGCTCAGGCTCCAGCGCGCCTCCCCCACTCCCGGCCCGAAACCAAGCAGGATTTCGCCGTCCCGCGCTGTCTCCGCCTCGATCCGCACCGGCGCGTCCGGGGCATAGTGGGTCGTCAGCCGGCCGGGCGATCGATGCCCCTCCCCGCCGCCGTCCAGCGCTCCAGCCAGCGGCCCGACCAGGGCCTCGATCTCGTCGCGCGTCACGGCGCCGGGCCGCAGCAACGCCACCCGCCCCTCAAGAACCGAGACGACCGTGCTCTCGACACCCACCGCGCAGGGCCCGCCGTCGACGGCCGCCGCGACCGCGAAGCCCGTCTCCTCGACCGCATCGGCGAAGGTCGTCGGGCTGGGCCGGCCAGATCGGTTGGCGGACGGCGCGACCACTGCCCCGCCGAAGGCCGCGATCACTGCCCTCGCCTTCGCATGGCCGGGCACTCGCACCGCCACGCTGTCCAGCCCCGCGCGCGCCAGATCGCAGACCCGCCCCCCGGCTCGAACCGGGGCTACGATGGTCAGCGGGCCGGGCCAGAAGGCCTCGGCCAGCCGCCGCGCCGCCGCGTCGAACACGGCGACACCTTCCGCCGCCGCCGCATCTTCCGCATGCGCGATCAGGGGGTTGAAGCGCGGTCTTCCCTTGGCCTCGAAGATGGCCGCAACCGCCTCCGCATTGGCCGCATCGGCCGCCAATCCATAGACCGTCTCGGTCGGCAGCAGCACCAGCCGCCCGTCCCGCAGCGCCTGCGCCGCCTGGAGGGTGTCTGCCCCGGTCACGACGCCCGGCGCGTGGCCAGGGCTACATCGACGCGGACCTGACGCGCCACCAGGGCGTTCATGGCCCCTTGCGTCCCTATGCCGTAGTCGGCGCGGTCCAGCACGAACCCGCCCCGCATCCGCGCCACGCCGCCGTCGACGGACAGGGTCACGGGAAAGGTCACCGGACGGGTCCGGTCACGCACCGTCACATCGGCCCGCGCCGTGTATCGCCCCGGCGCGGTCGGTTCCAACTCGCGCAACTGGAACCGGATCGTGGGATAGCGTTCGGCGTCCAGGAACCCGGGCCCGACGGCGCGCTCGGTCACCGCCGCCTGTCGCATGGTCAGGCTGGCCGCCCGCACCGTGATCGCCACCTCGGCGTCCTCGGGCGCGTCGGGATCAAAGCGGATGTCGCCGGTCCAGCGCCCGAACCGCCCGGTCTGGGTCACGCCCAGGGCCCGCACCGACATGGTGATGGCCGAGCTTTCGCCGATGACGGCCCAGCGATCCCCCACAGCTCCCGCAGGCCCGGCCATGGCGATCGCCAGGAGCCCGGCACCCATCAAGGCCGCGAACCACCTCATCTCAGGGCCGGCGCGGGATCAGCGGGATCATCCGGTGCAGGACGTTGTCGCGATCCACGAAATGATGCTTGAGCGCCGCCAGCACGTGCAGGGCCAGCAGGACGTACAGGACCTTCACCCCCGCCTCGTGCATGTCCATGAAGGTTCCCGCCAGCTCCCGGCTCTGGGGCAGGGGCAGCAGCGGCCAGTTGAACAGGCCGAACCACTCGATCGCCCGACCGCCCGCCGACGACGCCGCCCATCCGCCCAGCGGCAGGCCGATCAGCAGCACATAGAACAGCACATGCGTGGCCCTGGCCGCCAACGCCTGCCATTTGGGCGTCCCCGCCGGAAGAGGCAGGGCCGGGTTGGCGATCCGCCACCCGATCCGCGCCAGGGTCAGGACCAGGATGGTCAGGCCCAGCGCCTTGTGGCTCTGCACGAAATCGCGCGAGATCGGCCCCTCGGTGGCCTCGTGCGCCGTGATCAGCAGCACCTGGGCCAAGATCATCAGCGCCAGCCCCCAGTGGAAGGCCAGCGACACGGCGGAATAGCGGTTTCTCGGCTCGGCCATCGTGGCTCCCATCGGATTCGGCGGCACACTGAACCAGCCGATGACGTTCGCCAAGATGCTTGCGTGCCCCTACGGCAAACCGTCACAAAGGCGGATCAATCTGGATCACCGCCATGCCGTATCGCTCGCCCGTCCGCGACCTCGCGTTCAGCCTCACCGCCGTCGCGGGCATCGACCAGGTCGCCGCCACCGGGGCCTTTCCCGACTATGACACCGACCTGATGAACGCGGTTCTGGAGGCGGCCGGATCTTTCTCGGAAGAGGTCCTGGCCCCGCTGAACCGTCCTGGGGACCTGAACGGCGCGAAATACGCCAACGGATCGGTCACGGCGGCTCCCGGTTTCGGCGACGCCTATCGTCAGTTCGCAGAGGGCGGCTGGACCGGCCTGACCGCGTCGGCCGAGGCCGGCGGACAGGCCCTGCCCAAGGCGCTGGAACTGGCGGCCTATGAGACGATCCAGGGCGCCAACATGGCCTTCGCCCTGTGCCCCATGCTGTCTCTGGCGGCGATCGAAGCGCTGGAGGCGCACGGCACGCCCTCGCAGAAGGACATCTATCTGACCAGGCTGGTGTCCGGCGAATGGACCGGGGCCATGGTCCTGACCGAGCCCGGCGCGGGCTCCGACCTCGGCGCCCTGACGGCCACAGCCACCCCGAACGGCGACGGTACCTATGCCCTGAACGGCCAGAAGATCTTCATCACCTGGGGCGACCACGACGCCACCGACAATATCGTCCACCTGGTCCTGGCCCGTTTGCCCGACGCACCCGCCGGACCCAAGGGCATCAGCCTGTTCCTGGCCTCCAAGTACGAGGTCAAGGACGACGGCACCCTGGGCGGCCGCAACGACTTCCGCCCCGTCGGCATCGAACACAAGCTGGGCATCCACGCCTCGCCCACCTGCGTGATGAGCTATGAGGGCGCCCGCGCCGAACTGGTCGGTCAGCCGAACCAGGGCCTGGCCCATATGTTCGTCATGATGAACAACGCCCGCGTCGCCGTGGCGGTGCAGGGCGTGGGCGTGGCCGAAGGCGCCTATCAGCATGCCCTGGCCTATGCGCTGGACCGCCGCCAGGGCCGTTCGATCTGGACCGGAGAGGCCAACGCCCCGATCATCGACCACCCCGATATCCGTCGGGCGCTGGGCGTCATGAAGTCGAAGATCGAGGCCGCGCGGGGCATCGCCCTGGCCACCGGCGTCGCCGCCGACCTGGCCAGACACGCGGCGACCGAGGACGAGCGCCGCGCCTGGAAGGGCCGCGAGGACCTGCTGGTCCCCATCGCCAAGGCCTGGGGCACCGACGTGGGCTGCGACGTCGCCTCCATGGGCGTCCAGATTCACGGCGGCATGGGCTATATCGAGGAGACCGGCGCGGCCCAGTACTATCGCGACGCCCGCATCACCCCGATCTACGAAGGCACCAACGGCATCCAGGCCATGGACCTGGTCGGCCGCAAACTGTCGCAGGACGGCGGGGCCTCGGCCAAGGCGGTGATCTCCGAGATGCGGACCACCCTGACGGCACTCGGCAAGCTCTACTCCGGCAAGCCTGTCGAACGGTTCAAGACCGCCATCGAGGCCGTCGAGGACGCCACCCTGTGGCTTCTCGACGCCAAGGCCGACCCCGCCCGCGGTGCCGACGTCCTGGCCGCCGCCGACGCCTATCTGAAACTGCTCGGTGACGTCATCGGCGGCTGGATGCTGGCCAAGGGCGCGCTGGCCGCGCAGTCCCAACTCGACACCGGAGAAGGCGACGCGGAATGGCTCGAGGGCAAGATCGTCCTCTACGAAGTCTACGCCGCCAACGTCCTGGGCCACGTCTCCAGCCGCCTCGCCGCCGTCGGCCAGGGCGGCCCCCTGCTGGAACGGCTCAGCCGGGTGGCGCTGGGGGTCTGACGTCGGCCGGGGACCGCTACGTCATTTTCGGACGCACCCCCTCCACCAGCCCCTGCCCATCGCCGGCCACCTCCTGTAAGCCCTGACCATGGCCAGGGATTCCGCGATCTACGTCTGTCAGTCCTGCGGGGCGGTCCACGGCAAGTGGTCGGGTCAGTGCAATGCCTGCAACCAGTGGAACACCATCGTCGAGGAGAGCCGCACCACCCCGCCCGGCGCTATCAAGCCGGTCAGCGCCTCGCGCAGCCGCGGCCTGACCTTCGAGACCCTGGATTCCGACACGCCTGAGCCCCCCCGCATCGTCACCGGCGTCGCCGAGTTCGACCGGGTTTGCGGAGGGGGCGTCGTCCCTGGCTCGGCGCTTCTGCTGTCGGGGGATCCCGGCGTCGGCAAGTCGACCCTGCTGCTGGACGTCGCCGGTCGTGCGGCCCTGCGCGGCGTTCGCGTCGCCTATATCTCGGGCGAGGAGGCGATCGAACAGATCCGCGCCCGCGCCCGCCGCATGGGCCTGGAAAAGGCCCCGGTCCAACTGGCCAGCGCCACGGCGCTGCGCGACATCCTCGGCACCCTGAAGCGCGAAAAGTTCGACATCGTCATCGTCGATTCGATCCAGACCCTGTGGTCCGACGTCCATGAGGCCGGGCCCGGATCGGTCACCCAGGTGCGCGCCTGTGCCGGCGAACTGGTCCGCATGGCCAAGGCGGGCGGCCCGGCCGTCGTCCTGGTCGGCCACGTCACCAAGGACGGCCAGGTCGCCGGGCCTCGCGTGGTCGAGCATATGGTCGACGCCGTCATGACCTTCGAGGGCGAGCGCGGCTATCCGTTCCGCATCCTGCGCGCCGGCAAGAACCGCTTCGGCGCCACCGACGAAATCGGCGTGTTCGAGATGGGCGACGCCGGCCTGACCGAGGTCGCCAACCCCTCGGCCCTGTTCCTGGGCGAAGGCAAGGACCGGGCACCCGGCGCCGCCGTCTTCGCCGGGATCGAGGGCTCGCGCCCCGTCTTGGTGGAGATGCAGGCCCTGGTCGCCCCCTCCGCCTACGGCACCCCGCGTCGTGCGGTCATCGGCTGGGACACCGGACGCCTCGCCATGGTCATGGCGGTACTGGAGGCGCGCTGCGGCGTCGGCTTCGGCCAGCAGGACGTCTATCTGAACGTTGCGGGCGGCCTGCGCATCAACGAACCCGCCGCCGACCTCGCCGCCGCCGCCGCCCTGATATCTTCCGTCACCGACACACCCTTGCCCCAGGGCTGCATCGTCTTCGGCGAGATCAGCCTGTCGGGTGAGGTCCGCGCGGTCGGCCGCGCCGAGGCCCGCCTGCGCGAAGCCTCCAAGCTCGGCTTCGACAAGGCTCTTGCGCCGCCCCTTACAGTCAAGGGCGGCGGCGTTTCCGTCACATCCGTCAACCGATTAACGGAAGCCGTCGAACGAATCTCCCAGAACAGGTATTAGGGACCCATGCGCCCCACGGGAACCGAATGACCGGCTTCGACGCCTTCGCCATCCTGGTCATCCTGGCCTCGGCCGCTGCCGGCTGGGTGCGCGGTGGTACGCGCGAGATCATCACCCTGCTCAGCTTCGTGCTGGCGGCGTTTCTGGCCCTGGTCAGCCTGCCGCTGACCTCGCGGATCGGGCGGGCCCTGATCGACCCCGACTGGGCCGGCACGATCTTCGCCGCCGTCGCGGCCTTCCTGATCATCTACTTCGGCATCCGCATCTTCGGATCGATCCTGTCCAAGCGGGCCCAGGCTCATCCGACACTCGGCGGGGTCGATCGCATCTTCGGTGTCTTCGTCGGCGCGGGCCGGTCATTGGTCCTGCTCGGGGCCATCCATCTGGTCATCGTCGCGGCCCTGCCAGGCGAGCGCACGCCGCGCTGGCTGTCCGAGGCCACGCTGCGCCCCGTCAGCGCCGGCGCCGCCCGTGCCATCCAGATCATCCTGCCGGGCATCGGTCGCGGGGCCGACGCCCTGTCGCCGGTTGTCGATTCGTCCGTCCGCAGAGGCTTTTCCGACGATGAAGCCTTGCAGTCGCCCCAAACAGGCAATAGTTCGCCTGCCGCCCCTGCCCAGTAATGTCACCCCGCTATCATCGGAGCCCCCCACGATGAGCAGCCTTGACCATTCCATCGCCGCCCCCGTCGTTCATCGGGAGCATTTCCGCGACGCCGATGACGATCATCCGCGTCTGGAATGCGGCGTCTGCGGCGTCTGGGGAGCCGAGGCGGATGAAGCCTCAGCCATCGTGGCCCTGGGCCTCCATGCCCTCCAGCATCGCGGCCAGGAAGCCTGCGGCATCGCCTCGGTCAACGACACCCGCTTCCACACCGAACGCCACATGGGCCATGTCGGCGAGGCCTTCGGCGGCACGGACCTGAAGGAACGGATGCCAGGCGCGGCGGCCGTGGGCCACACCCGCTATTCCACCGCCGGCGGCAGTTTCCTGCGCAACATCCAGCCGATGTTCGCCGATCTGGACCAGGGCGGCATCGCCATCGCCCACAACGGCAACCTGACCAATTTCCACTATCTGCGGAACCAGCTGGTCGGCGAGGGCTCGATCTTCCAGTCGACCTCGGACTCCGAGGTCATCCTCCACCTGATCGCGCGCAGCCGCAAAGCCAAGATCGTCGATCGCTTCATCGACGCCCTGGCCCGGATCGAAGGCGGTTATGCCCTGGTCGCCCAGACGCGAACCAAGATGATCGGCGCCCGCGATCCGCTCGGCATCCGTCCGCTGGTCCTGGGCAAGATCGGCGACGCCTGGGTCATGGCGTCCGAGACCTGCGCGCTCGACACCATCGGCGCGACCTTCGTGCGCGACGTCGAACACGGCGAGGTCATCGTGATCGACCACGAGGGCCTGCGCTCGCTGAAGCCCTTCCCGGCCCGCGCCGCCCGCCCCTGCCTGTTCGAGTATGTCTATTTCTCGCGCCCGGACAGCGTCGTGAACGGCCGCTCGGTCTATGGCGTGCGCAAGCGCATGGGTCAGGGCCTGGCCCGCGAGTTCCCGATCGACGCCGATGTCGTAGTGCCCGTCCCAGACTCCGGCGTTCCCGCCGCCCTCGGCTATGCCCAGGAAAGCGGCATTCCTTACGAGATGGGCATCATTCGCAGCCACTATCTGGGCCGCACCTTCATCCAGCCCAGCCAGGGCGCCCGCCAGAAGGGCGTGGCCATGAAGCACAGCCCCAACCGTGCGGTGCTGGAGGGCAAGCGGGTCGTCCTGATCGACGATTCGATCGTTCGGGGTACCACCTCGGTCAAACTGGTCCGCGCCGTCCGCGACGCCGGCGCCACCGAGGTCCACCTGCGCTCCGCCAGCCCGCCGATCCTGTGGCCCGACTTCTACGGCATCGACATGCCGGAACGCGACCAGCTGATCGCCGCCAACCAGACGCTGGAAGAGATGCGCCAGTTCCTCGAGGTCGACTCGCTCGGCTTCCTGTCCGTCGACGGTCTCTACAAGGCCATGGGCGAGACCGGGCGCAACGACGCCCTGCCCCAGTTCACCGACCACTATTTCACCGGCGACTATCCAACCCGTCTGGTGGACCGCGAGATCGAGGAAGGTGGCCGCCAGATGCTGGATCGGCAACTTTCCCTTCTGGTCAGCGCTTAAGCTTGCATGACGCAGGTCCAGCTCGGTTACTTCACCCTAGACACCGCCGACATCGGTAAGGCCCGGGCCTTCTACGGGGCCCTGTTCGGCTGGACCTTCGACGAGGACGCGTCGAAATCGACCTATGCCCACGTCGCCGGCTCCAACCCGCCGTTCGGCTTCGTGAAGGCCGAACGCCCGACCAGCGAGCCCAACCTGTATTTCCGCGTCGATGACATCCACGCGACCTGCACCCGCGTCGCCGAACTGGGCGGCAAGGCGGCGATTCCCGCCGAAAGCGCGACCGGCCTGTCCTGCGTCGTCTGCGACGACCAGGGCGTCAGCTTCAGCCTGTGGCAGGCGGCGGAAGGCTACTGAACCTCTTCGTCGGGAAGCGGAGACCACCCCGTCCAGTTCTGCGAACTGTGAAAGACGCGGTGAACCCAAAGCTCACCTTCCGGTCCGCCGATCAAGGAATAGACCAGAACGTAGGCCGTACCCGTCACCAGCTTCTCGTACGTTCCATCGCGGTTGCCCGGCCTGCCGATGGGTCTTCTGGCCATGTCCACCGCCGTCTCCTCCAACCTATCCGCGAGGTGATCGGCAGCGACGGCATTTTTCTCGGTCAGATAGGCGATGGCCGAATCGAACTGATCCAGTGCAACCTCCGACCAACGAACCGTTCTCATCGCGGCCGGTGTCTTTCGATGGTCGCTCGAATGCGAGCCATGGCGTCTTCATGGCTGACTGTCTTGCCCTCGCGGAAATCCTCCATCGATCTATCGACGGCCTCAAGCATTTCCATCTCCTGGTCCAGGAATGCTGTCATCGCCCTCTCGGTCACGGCCGACTGGGTTCGATGTGTCCGCTCGGCATATTGGCCGAGCCTGACCTTCAGTGATTCACTGACCCGCAGGTTCAAGGTGGCGGTCTTCGACATCCATGATCTCCCGATACGAACACAATGTAACACATTGACCGCCCCACGCGCCACTTCTACGACCCCGCGATGACCTCGACCCTTCCCCTCGCCGACCGTATCGCCCTCGTCGTCGGCGCCTCGCGCGGCATCGGCTATGAGAGCGCTCTGGCCCTCGCCAAAGCCGGAGCCCACGTCGTCGCTACGGCCCGGACGCAGGGCGGGCTGGAAGAGCTGGATGACGCCATCTATGCCGCGACCGGCAAGCACGCGACGCTCGTCCCCTTCGACCTCGTGGACGGTGGCGGCATCGACCGGCTGGGCGGCGCGATCTTCGAGCGGTTCGTCAAGCTCGACATCTGGGTGCATACGGCAGCGACCCTCGGCGCCGCCGGTCTGACGCCGGTCTCGCATCTGGACCCACGCGGCTGGGGCAAGATCGAGAAGACCAACCTGACCGCCGTCTATCGGCTGATCCGGTCGCTGGAGCCGCTGTTGCGCCAGTCCGACGCCGCCCGCGTCATCCACCTGACCACCAGCCTGACCTCCGTGCCCAAGGCCTTCTGGGGCCCCTACGCCGCGACCAAGGCGGGCGCCGAGATCATGATGAAGATCTGGGCCGACGAGATAGAGAACACATCGATCCGCGTCGCCGTCCTCGATCCCGGCCGGATGCGCACCGCGATGCGGGCCCAGGCCTTCCCGGGCGAAGACCCACAAACCCTGCCCCATCCGTCGGAGATCGGACCTCTGATCGTCGAACTGGCCCGGCCCGACCTGACCCCGCCCCTGACCGTCGCCTTCAGGGACTGGAAAACCGCTCCGCCCGTGTCAGCCCTGATCTAGTCGGTATCAGGAGACTTGCCGCAGGACGCGTCGCCGGCCAGCGGGATCGTGACGACCTCGCCGGGCCTGGGTCCATTCACGGCCTCGATGCGCGCCTTCACGAAGGCATCGTCAAACGGGTAGCGCCGGAAGAAGGCGGTCCAGGTCTCGAACTGCCCCGGGACCGCATCGGTGACACAGGCCGCGCCGGACGCCGCCTCGACCCCGCCGCGACCGCCAAACGCCATGACGGCGGAGATCAGCGCCACGGCACACAGTCCGACGACGGGCGCGAGCCGGCCCCACCCGGTCGGCATGGACCTCGAACCGGACCTCTGGCCTTTCGGCACGCGACTGCCCCGACTCATGGCGCGGTTGCCTCCTGCGCCAGCCAGGCCCGGACCACCGGCGAGGCCAGCAGTGCCCCGGCCATGTCCGTCGCCGGTGCCTCGCCGTCATGGCTCTCCAGATTGATGACGATGGCCAGCGCCCGCTCCGGCGGCACACCGGGCACGGCTTTCGCCGCCGCCACGGCGGACGGATAGCGGCCGATTACCAGTGCGATCCCGTGCCCCACCCCGACCGCAGAGGCCGCCTCCAGCGTCAGGTCGGCCACGGCGTGTGGCCGGGTCAGCAGGTCGCGATCGATCCGGCTGCGATAGGCCGGCGACATGGCTCTCAGCGCCGCATCAAGGCTTGCCCGCGCCCCCGCCTGGCCGGCGATGTCGGCGCAGACCGGACGCATCGTCGTCGGCGCGGCGATCCTGCGGCTATCGGGGTCCCAGGTCAGGCCGCACTGCCGCTCAGCCAGCCGCACGGCCGCCGCCCGCGCCGGCGACGGTGCCACCCCGATCTCGAGCGTCGGCGTCCCGGTCTTGGCGAAGACGCGATAATCGCCGGGCGGCAGGCTGGGTCGCAACCGGGCCGCCGTCCCCCGCACCGCCGGATCGCGGCCGGTCACCGCCTCCATCCCCTGCAACACCAGATCCCACTCCGCCGGATGGGCGACCGTGCGCACGGCGGGTGGCGGCAGGCGGTCCGGCTGGGTCAGCCGCGCGTTGACCGGCCGCCGCGTCACCATTCGCGACACCATCTCGGCCACCTTGATCGAAGACCACCGCGTCCGGTTCCCGCCCAGTATGCTCATCAGATAGTCGCGGTGCAGATCGACCAGGTCGTTCAGGCCCAGGTTGCCCTCCTCCAGAAAGATCCACCCCGCCCCCTGTTTCGGCGTCTGCGCCAGACCGGGCCACAGATTAGCCGACGACGTCGCCCCGCCCGCCTCGAACTCGGTCAGGACGCCGAACAGGTCGTTCATCGTCACGCCCCAGGCCAGCGGCGGCCCGGTGCGTCCCTCCAGCCGATAGCCGTCCGGCCCGGAGGGCCCGATCGGCCGCATGGTCTCGATCACCGGCGGCCGACACAGCCGCGTCACTCCGATCGCATAACAGTCCGACCCGTCCACAAGCGCCGGATCGGGCACCGCCGGCTGATCGCTGAGCGCCAGCAGCATCAACCCCACGGCGTAGCGGTTACTGGACCGCGCCAGGAAGCTGACCATGTCCAGATCGCCAGAGACCGTGTCCCGGAACGGTGCCTCGACCCCTACCACCCGCTTGAAGTCGCCCATGGCCGTCAGCTTCAGCCCCGCCAGTTCCGGGTGGGCCTGCAGGATCGCCATGGTGATCGGCGCCTTGGCGACCGACCCGACCGGCTGGGCGGTGAAATTGTGATTGCGGTCGTCCATCCCCGCCCGGGTGAAGATCGAGGCGTCGGGCGGTCGCTGCGGCCGGCTGGCGATGGCCAGCACCTCGCCCGTATTGGCGTCCATCAGGGTGATCGAGGCCCGCGCCGGCAGGCCCGCCGCATTCAGCAACCGCCCCGGCGGCCCCAGCACCGTCTCGGCCGCGTCCTGCAACCGTGCGTCCAGCGTCGTCTCGATATCGCCGAGACCCGGCCGACCGGCCACCAATGTCTCCACCCCCCGGCTGAAGGCGTCCAGCCCCCAGGCCCGCGTCCGCCTGGCCCCCGGCACGGGCGCTGGCGAGATCGCCTCATTGGCCCCGCCGTAGTCATAGGCGTCCCGCAGCGTCGCGCCGCCCGGTCCCGCCGCCTCGAAAGTCAGGGTCTCGCCGGCCCGCAACCGCGCATAGGCCACCCCGTCGGCCGTCTGCAATCTGCCGCCGATCCGCACCGCCAGCCGACATTCGGGATGGGCTCGCAAGCGCACCAGGGCGTCGCCGCGCAGGTCGGTGCCGATCCGCATCACACTGGCCACCTCGCCGACACAGCCCGCCTTCGTCGCCCGGAACCGGTATCGCCAGGCCGCGTCCGCCGTCGCCGGCGTCTCGCCGAACAGTTCGACCGTGCCGTCGCGACCGTTGGGCCGGAACCGCATCGGCCGCTCGCGGCCCGGCCCCGTACCCGCCTCCGCGACCTGCCGGGTCAGGCCGACGACCCGCGCCGTGCCCGGCCGATAGAGCAGGCCCCCGCGCCAGCTGTCCGGCGCATTGAACGGCCCCGCCACCTGATGGGCCGAGGGGTCGATGCCGACGATCTCGATGGTCTCGCGCCCGTCGCGCTGAATCCGATAGTCCGATACCCGCCACCGCTCGGGCGCTCTAAGGTCGCCGAACAGATAGGATTCGCGCTTGAACCGCTGCCAGACCGGATCGGTGGGGGCCAGCGGCGACTCGACCACCGCATAGCCGTCGCCCGTCGCCCGCATCTCCAGCCAGCCGCGCGCCACCACCAGATCGTCGATCAGGGCGTTATACCCCTCCGCCCGCTCATCGCCCCCGCCCGCCGCCATACCACCCGCCACACGCGGGACCGGATTGGTCACGGCCAGAACCTGGGGCGCGACGCAGATCAGCAGCACCAGAAGAGCGCCAAGCGCACCGCCCCATGAGACCCGCATCGCCTTCAGCGACGGCAGGGTCATCCGGGCTTTCGGAATGCGCGACCGACTCATGACGCCCGCCCCGGCCGCAGCCGTCGCACCATCCGCTCCAGCCCCGCCTCCCAGGCGAAGGCGTCCCTGGCCCACAGCCCGGCGATCCCGACATAGGCCAGCACGATCAGGATCGTCCCCTCCAGCAGGTCGCTGTCCGACGCCGCCGCCAGCAGATAGACGTTGCGTCCCGTGAACGGCACGAGCTGCAGATTGGCCAGCACGATATAGGCATCGACCCCGAACACGACCCACAGCGCCATGAAACCCGCGATCTCATAGCGACCGCGTGGCACACCCTCGCGTCGCGTCCGCCGCGCCAGGGCGACCGGCAAGACCGCCAGCAGGATCAGCAGCGCCGCCGCCGTTACCCGCCCGAACGGCGAGATCAGATGGATGGCCGACAGGTTATCATTCAGATGCACCGGCCTCAGCACCGTCAGATTGGCGGGCGTCAGGTATCCTCGCCCGAACAATGTGTCGGTGTACCCCGACAACTGGCGCGAGATGACCCGCAGGTCCTCGGCCTCGCTGGCCCCCGACCGCAGCAGCCGCTCGGGATCCAGCCGCATCCACACCCGCAGCAGGGTCGGGTCCTCGTCCACCGCCTGTTCCAGGATCTTCAGCGCCGGGGCGTCGCTGACCGCGTCGCGGGCCTGGGCGATGTTGCGTTCCCGGTTCTCGGCGAAACCCAGCGAGAATGCCCCCGCGACCAGCACGCCCAGCAGCAGCGCCGCCAGCCCCGCCGCCGGTGCCGACCAGATCATCCGCGTCCGCAGCGGCAGATCGCGCCCGAACCGGCTCCATGCCACCCAGGCCGCCATCCCCGCGATCGGCAGGGCCACGATCACATAGCCGTTGTCCTTGACCAGTCCCGGCAGCACCGCCAGCATCACGAACAACAGGCCTGCGAACACCAGTCCCAGCCGCTTCAGACGCCGGGAATCCGCCCGCAAGGCCTCGGCCAGCAGCCCCGAGAACCCCAGGATCATCGCCGGCGTATAGATCACGCTGACCGCGAACCCGAGACCGGGAATCCGCTCCTTGATCGACAGGAACCCCAGAACCGCCCGCATCGCTGCGGCGGCTCCGAACAGAATGGGCCAGGTCCGGGTCGTTTCAGGGCCGCCTTCGGCTCCGGCTTCCGTCCCGGTCTCGGCATCTGCATCTGCCGTGGCTCGAACCGGCCAGAATCCGACCACCGCCGCGCCGAGGATCGCCAGCACACCTCCAACGAGGGCCAGCCCGCCCGGCACCGCGCCCGCCAGACCGCCCTCCGCCGTCACCGGCGCGCCGTACAGCCCGCCGACCACCAGGGCCACGCCCGCGAACAGACCCAGCCCCACCGCCCATGGCCTGCGTCCCTCCTTCGGCGGGGCCAGCAGCACGAACAGAACCGGCAACACCACATAGGCGATCGCCGCCTCGCCGATCAGCCGGCCGGGTGCCAAGGTCTCCGGATCGGCCGCCGCCCCCGACACCGCGATCACGAACCGCAGCGCCAGCAGGGTCTGGAACACGCAATAGAGCGACCAGTGGACCGCCCGATCCGTCCAGACGCCGCGCTGGAGCCACAGCACCCCGCCGGTCCAGGCCAGGATCAGCACCACCAGCGACCAGGGTGCCCCGAACCGGGCCATGGTGAAGGTCGGCGCGACACCGCCCTCTCCCTTGATGACGCTGGACTGGAACCGCGCACAGCTCGCCGCGCGCGGAAGGGTCGGGTGCTGGTCCAGCCCCGCCGCCACCGGCCCGCCCAGGATCGGATAGCGGATGTCCGCCGTGGTCAGCCGCCCGTTGGTCGGACAGGTCGCCACCACCTCGGTCGCCGGGGTCTGGAGCCGAACCGAGATTCCGCGCCCCTGCGCCGTCACCTCCAGCGCCCGCCGCTCCTGCAACCGCCCCGCCGGCTGACCGGCCTGCGAAAACCCGTAGGTCCGCACGTCCCAGATCGTCACCGTCGATTCCGACGGCACCGCGACCGTCCGGCCGTTCGACCGGTTCGTCTCGCCTTCGACACGGCGCGGCGCCTCTCCCGGAAGGGCGATCCACAGCTGCGGGTCCAGCGCCAACAACCGCCAGTCCGCCCCGCGCCATCCGCCCTGCTGATACAGCACAGACCTCAGCCGTCCCGCCGCCGCATCCGCCTCCAGATACCGCTCGACCGGATAGACGGCCTGCGACGCCCGCCACGGCCGGGGCGCTGCGATGAAGGGAAAGGGCTCGCGTCTGGGGAAGGTTTCGCCGTCCCCTGCGCCGTCCTCGGCGACCTCGACCCGGCCTTCGGCATCGAGCCGACCTGGCTGGAACCGCACCGCGCCGGATCGGCTCAGCACCCGCCAGCGCGCACCCGGCCCGTCACAGGCACCGACGCACAGGGCGCTGCCCCTCGGAAACGGCTCCGACCCGACGAAATCCTTGTTGATCGAGACCACAGAGACGTTCTCGTCCCTTGGCGTGAGCGGCCGCACGATCAGTTCAGCGATGCCCTCACCGCCCGGACCCGCCGAGACCGGCCGCAACGACGCCAGCCCCGCCGGAGCACCCTCGACGACCAACCCGTCCTCGGGCCCGCCGCCGATGGTCAGCCGGTCGCCGCGCCCGCCGAGGTCGAGACTCTCCAGCGTCAGCCGAATCTGGCCGAACCGCGCCGTCTGGCCTCCAGCGCGGTCGATCAGCACCGCGCTGCCGATCGCGATCAGCACGATGGCCGGGGCGACCAGCACCCCCAGCACCGCGACCCGTCCCGACAGCGGCGCAGGCTGTCCTGACGTCTGGCCCGACCCCGACCAGATCAGCCAGGCCAGCAACCCCAGGGCGGCAGCGACCAGAGCTCCGGTCATCCGGCGCTCACCCCTCGGCCTCCAGATGGTCGGCCCGATGCTCCGACACATAGAGCCGCCGATAGGCCCGCCGCACCCGCCGCAGGAACCGCGCCCCGCCGATCACCACGCCAGTCAGCCCCACGAGCAGCGCCAGCGACAGGATCGCCGATCCGATCGGCGTCAGGGTCACGGCCATGGGGGCCAGGATCATCGCCCTGCCCGCGCCTCGGCACAGGTCGGCGTGTTCCCGTAGATACCAGACCAGGGCCCGCCGCTCGTCCCCCGTCCGCCGCGCCGTCACCGCGCACAGGTTTTCATCCAGCCACTCACGCGCCTCGGCCGTCCGGAACAGCCCCTCGGGTGCCGCGAAATCCCGCCCCGTATTGATCGCCGACAGCACCGGTTGCAGCACGGCCGGCGACGGCTCGTCCGACGTATCGAGGAAGGCGCGCGGGGCCAGCCTGTCCGCGCCCCGCCCCGCCTCGGCCCGCTCGAAGTCCACCGGACCCTGCGCACCCTCGCCCGGGAACGCCCCGAACAGGATCGCCGCGACCACCAGCACCAGAACCGCGCCCAGAGCCGCCGCCCCCATCTCCGGCCGCGCATCGGCGCGCATCAGAACGGTGTCGATCAGCCACCGCCGCCCCCGGCTCACCGGATCATTCCCCCGCCCGCTCATCGAAACTGATCCCCGCGACGGACCTTGCGCAGTCGCCCCTGATTGCGGAACCGCCGTAGCGCCCGCGCCGCCCCGATCGCGCGCCAATCGGCCTCGGTCAGGTCGGTGTCGGACGCCCGCGCCCACTCCATCCAGCGCAGCACCGCAGCCACCCCGCGCCGCCCCAGCGTATAGTCCACCACCGTCCCCGCCGCCCCGCCGTCGCCATGGCCCCGGAACGCGGTCACGAAGTCGAACTTGCTCCACCTGAACGCCCCGACCGCGCTGGCCAGAGCCGGACGATAGCGATCGACGATCTCCTCCGGGTCGCGATCGAACTCCTGCAAGGCCTCGATGTCGGCGGGCGCACCCGCGTACAGCAGGTCCAGCACCGACCCCGACGCACCGTCGCCTTCCGCCTGGCTCGCCACCGCCTGGGCCTCGATCACATCGGCCTTGGACAGGGCCACAAACACCGGCTTGGACGAGGGCTTGTAGGCGTCGGAGTCCAGATGCCGGATCAGATCCTCCGACGTCATCGCCGCGATCTTGCCGACCTCGACCCCGTGGCTCAGCAACGACAGGACCACGTTCAGCTGTGCGATATGGGCCGTGAACCGCTCCAGCCGGGGATTGTCGGCCGCCAGGGCTCGCGCCTGTCGCTCCTGATCGCTCGGCGCGTCATTCCCGCCCGGTCGAGAGAACAGGGCGCTGGCCCGTTCGCCCAGCAGAACCTCGTCGGCCGGCACGACGATGATCAGGGCCTTGCACGCCTTCAGCGCCAGCAGTTCCCGCTCCCGCCCCAGGAACCGCCCCTCGGCCAGGGAGATGAACCGCTCCCCCGGGATGTCGATCACATAGAAGGACGACGGCGCGTCATGCCGGGTCGAGCGGAAGAAATGCTCGCTGACCCCATTTGTCCGCCCGACATTGTCCCACTGCGCCGCATGGGGCGGGATGGCCTCGTGCCGGTCGTCGCGCGAGGTGAACAGTTCGAACTTCAGCCGGTTCAGGAACCAGGTCTTGCCCGCGCCGGGAAAGCCCAGCAGGCCGACGACATTGGCATTTTTGTCGATCAGCTCCTGGATTCGCTCGGCCGACATTTCGGGCTCGACGACGCGGGGGGCCGCCCCCGACGGACCGGCCTCGGCCAGGGTCCGGTTGAACCGCTCCAGCACCGCCGCATCGTCTGAGGGATCAGCGACGACCGGATCCGATGCCGCCACCTCGGCCAGCGCGAGCGTCGCATCGGCAGTCGCGTCCACCGGCTCAGCGAAACTGGGCGTGATGACCGGCGCGGGGTCCAGATCGGCCGTCAGCTTGCGGATTTCATCGTGAATACGCGCAGCCTCTTCGGCCGAAGGCGCGGGAGGTGCCACCTCGACGGAGACAGGCTCGACTGTCGGCTCCGGCTCAGGTTCAGGCTCGGGACTTGGCTTCGGCTCTACGAGCACGAGCGTTGCCTCCACCGGCAACGGCTCAGGCACGGGAGCGACCTCCACGGCAGGGACCTCGACCCGCACCGCCGGTTCGGTCGTCACGCCCAGCAGCCGATCCACCGCCTCGGCGCGTTGACGCTCCCGGCGACACTGCGGACATTCGCCGTCGGCCGCCTCGTACCGGCCATGGCTTTCGCAGACGCTCATACGGCGGGCTCCAGGATCAGGGCGACGGCGCGCAGGCCCTCGATGAAGGCAGGCCGCGTCAACGTCGTCTTTTGTTTCAGTACCGGACGCAGGGCCCGCTCAGCGTAGGCGGCGCGATCGATGCGCGGATGATCCCGGACCAGTCCGGCGATCTCGACCCTGGCCAGACCCACGTCCACCGCATCCGCCGGTCGCTCCATCAGGGCCGCGACCCCGGCGGCGGCATAACGCCGGGACAAGGGCTCGCCCCCTGACAGACGCCGGATCAGGCTGACGGCCAGCGCCCGCGTCTCGCCCTCCAGCCGGGGCCGACCCAGAACCTTGCCCAGCATCGCCATGGCCAGGTCGGGACCGAGCGCCGACACCGTCGCCGGGTCTGCCGCGACCCGGTCGATCAGCCCGACCTCCAGCGCGCGCGCCGTCGCCGCCGACCCGAGTCGCGCGAGCGCCTCGATCGGGGCCGCCTCGACCACCTCACGCGCCACCGCATCTCCCAGGGTCAGATCGGTCAGCCCCGCTTCGAGATAGGCGTCGCCCGTTCCCAGCGCGTCGGCCGCCGCCGCCAGCCGGACCAGGGCCTGACCCGCCGCCCTGCGCACCGCCTCGCCGACCTCGCCGCCGGCCGGGACACCGCTCACGACCCGCGAAATCAGCGCCAGCCGATCCGGTGCCGCCATGGGCGCGGCGAACTGCAGGATCGCCAGGGCCGCCGCCCGATCGGGCGACAGGGCCTGATACGCCGGCTTCCAGCCCGTATCGATCGCCGGTGAGACCGCCGCCACCGCCTGCCAGGCGCGCCACGACGCCGGCTCCGTCTGTGGCGGAGCGACGACCCGCCCGCCGCTCACCTCGACCACCGCCCGGTCCACCCCCTCGACCCGCCAAGGCTCTCTCGGCTCGGACCGGGGTCGCACGATCAGCCTGAACGCCGCCTCCGGGTCGAAAGCACCCGAGCCCCGCAGCGCGCCTGTGGTCGCCCAGCCGTCGATCCGCGCCTGCTGTACGCGCGGCGAAATCCCGTCCAGCGCCGCGACGACGACCGTTTCGGGATCGGCGTCGTCAGTCAGGTCCAGAACCTGATCCCGCCACTCCAGCCCGAATGCCGGCAGCGCCTCAGGCCCCCTCGCCGACAACCCGCCGATCGACAGACGCGTCACCCCGAACGGACTCCCGTCCGGCTCCGGCAGGCCACCCAGCAGCCGATGCGCCTGCCCACCCAGCCGCGCGACCTCGGCCTCTGACAGGAACAGGCCGTTTGCCACGGCGATACTGCCCAGCTCCCCCGCCCCGATGAAGCGGGCCCGCCACAGCACCGCCGGACCGCCCGGGCCCTCCAGCGGCGTCAGCGCCACGAACCGGCTTAGGCCCAGATCAGCCCATGCGGCCAGGGCCAGGGCGAAATCCTCCAGCCGGGGCCGCGCCCTGGCGAAATCGTCGGCCTCCAGCGAATGATGCAGCACCCCATAGGACCGCCCCCGGTCGCGCGGCCCGATGCTCAGCGTCGGATAGTCGCTCACTGTGCGGGCCCCGAGACGGGCGGCGGGGCCCCGTCAACCGGGGCCTGCGGCGTCTGGCCCGGCACGGCGGCCGGATCGATGACGGGGCTCGGCACCGCCGCGACCGCCGCCGGCACCGCCCTGTCCGGCAGCAATCTGGCCGTCACGAACCCGCCGACGAACAGCAGGATCGCGGCCAGAACGGCGACCCCCGCCCCGATCATCAGGGTCATCCGGGACGACCGCCCGCCCAGACCCGCCGTCTGCCCCGCTCCGGCCGCCCGCGCGATCCGGATCAGCTCAGGCCCCACGGCGTCGAGCACGGCGTCGGCCAGGGCTTCGGCCGAAGGCGTCCGGCTTTCGATCTCCCGCGCCGCCTGCGCCGTCCGGCGATCCACGGCCTGCACGAGGGCCGCCGACAACGCCAGACCCGGATCGCGCGCCACCGCCTGCCCTGCCTCATTGAGGATCAGCCGCGCCAGATCGGCCCGCAACCCGTCCAGGTCCTCGGCGTCGCTCACGGCGTGTCCGGTCTCGACCTGGCTCATCGTGGTCCCCCTCAGCCTCGCGGCTCACTCGACGGGCCGATGCTGACAGGCCGCTCGTGGCGAAGGTATGACGCGCCGCGCAAGACCGGCAAGCGGCTTTGCGCCTCAGTCGGCGACCACGGCCGTGTCGTCGCCCGGCCCCGCCTTCGGGTCGGGCTGTGCGGCCAAAGGCCTGGGCGTTCCGTTCAGGGCGGCGTCCAGCGCGTCGCGGTCCAGCTCGTTCTCCCAGCGCGCCACGACGATGGTCGCCACGGCATTGCCGATGAAGTTGGTCAGGGCCCGGCACTCGCTCATGAACCGGTCCACGCCCAGGATCAGCGCCATCCCCGCCACCGGCACCGACGGCACCACCGCCAGCGTCGCCGCCAGGGTGATGAACCCCGCCCCCGTCACGCCCGCCGCCCCCTTGGAGCTCAGCATCGCCACCGCCAGCAGCAGTATCTGCTCGCCCAGCGTCAGCTCGACCCCGCACGCCTGGGCGATGAACAGCGCCGCCAGCGTCATGTAGATATTGGTGCCGTCCAGGTTGAACGAATATCCGGTCGGCACGACCACCCCGACCACGGACTTGTCGCACCCCGCCGCGCCCATCTTCTGGATCAGGCTGGGCAGGGCCGCCTCGGACGACGAGGTGCCCAGCACCAGCAGCAGCTCTTCCTTCAGATACCGCATCAGCTTGAAGATCGAGAACCCGTTCAGCCGCGCCACGGTCCCCAGGATCACGACCACGAACACGGCGGCGGTCAGATAGAAGGTCAGCACCAGGGCGGCCAGGTTGACCACCGATTCGATCCCGTACTTGCCGATGGTGAAGGCAAAGGCCCCGAACGCCCCGATCGGCGCCGCCTTCATCAGGATGGCCACCAGCTTGAACATGGCGTCCGACAGGCTTTCCAGCACGGTCAGCACCGGCTGGGCCCGGTCCCCGATGATGGCCAGGGACACCCCGAACAGGACCGAGAAGAACAGCACCTGCAGGATCTCGCCGCCCGCGAACGCCCCGACCACGGTCTCGGGGATGATGTTCATCAGGAAGCCGACGATCGAGGTGTCGTGCGCCTTGTCCGCATAGGCGGCGACCGCCCCGGCGTTCAGACTGGCCGGGTCGATGTTCATGCCGGCGCCCGGCTTGACCAGATTGGCCACGATCAGCCCGACGATCAGCGCCAGCGTCGAGAAGGTCAGGAAATAGGCGAAGGCCTTGCCCACCACCCGGCCCAGCCGTGCCAGGTCCCTCAGATGCGCGATCCCCGTCGCCACGGTCAGGAAGATCACCGGCGCGATGATCATCTTGACCAGCCGGATGAAGGCGTCGCCCAGCGGCTTCAGCTGCTCGCCGAACCCCGCGATCGCCTCCCCGTTCGGCCCCGTCGTGCTCGGCCAGAAATGCCCGATCAGCGCCCCCAGCGCGATGGCGATCAGCACCTGGAAATACAGGTGGCGATAGAAGGGGTGTTTGACCGGACGGGCCTCGACGACATCCTCACTGGCCGGTGCCGCCGTGACGGGTGCCGTCACCGCCGGGGTCGTAGCGACCTTGCGGCGACGAGGCGTGGGCGTGTCCGCAGCAGGCTTGGCCGGTCGCTTCATGGGGATATCCGTCTATCGATCAGGGCCGAGTGTGCAGTCCCACCGCCGGGATATCCAGCGCCTTCAACAGGATCGCTGGCGCTACGACCCACGACAGGCGCTGCGCTCCGTCTGCGCCGTGACGAAATGGCCCGTGTCCTAACTCACCTTTCCGTGCGCGAAGGCGCGCGGGGAGGTGAACCCGGCTTGTCCGAAGCCTCGAACTATCAAACTTCGAGCCACCAATCCCTTGCCCCGCAACGGATTGCAGATTTCTCGATCTCTCAAACGCGCCCAGGTATCCCACGCGGCTATACTGCCCTTCGTCCCGTCGCGGGGAAGGGCGCAAGGCCTTGCGATCTTGTTGCGGCGGGGGTGTGTGGAGCGGGGCGGTCGAGGCCTCGTCCCTGGTCAGCCCTGGCGAGCTCCGAGGTCCGGTTTCGACCGGGC
>NZ_JBIIAY010000022.1:0-30409 GCF_044239655.1 Brevundimonas sp. | reverse complement strand
CGGGCGGCTTGTGGACAGGGTCGTCTTCCTCGCATGAACCCCGGCTGAATGTCGCGTTGGGCCTGCATGCGGGTTGCGCAGGCAGGCCCGGGTGCCCAGCTTCACCTTGAGCCGCAGCCCCAATCTGAACCCTGTCAGGATCGCCATGCCTCGTCCGATCGAACTCTGGTACTGGCCCACGCCGAACGGCTGGAAGGTCTCCATCGCGCTGGAGGAAATGGGCCTCGCCTACGAGATGAAGCCGGTCAACATCGGCAAGGGCGAACAGTTCGAGCCGGCCTTCCAGAAGATCAGCCCCAACGGCCGGATGCCGGCCATCATCGATCCGGACGGGCCGGACGGCCTGCCGCTCTCGATCTTCGAATCCGGAGCGATCCTCCAGTACCTCGCCGCCAAGTCCGGCAAATTCTATGCGACCGACCTGCGTCGAAAGGCCGAGATCGATCAGTGGCTTTTCTGGCAGGTCGGCGGTCTGGGCCCGATGGCGGGCCAGACCCATCATTTCCGCCAGTATGCCCGCGCGGTCACGCCGGACCAGAGGCACATCGCCTATGGCGTCGCCCGCTACACCAACGAGACGCATCGCCTGTACGGGGTGATGGATCGCCGGCTGGCCGACCGCGACTATCTGGCCGGGGACTATTCCATCGCCGATATGGCCGCCTGGCCCTGGGTCCTGCCGGAACTCCAGGGGCAGAACATCGATGAGTTCCCGAACCTGAAGGCCTGGCTGGATCGGGTGGGGTCGCGGCCCGCTGTCATCGCCGGTCGGGCGTTGGGCGAGGCGCTGCGAGGCAATCTGGCGGCCTCGGGAAAGGCGGCCGAGGACGCCCGTAAACTTCTGTTCGGTCAGCGCGCGCGTTAACCCCCTCTGTACCTGTGTGAATCCCGCGTTACCGGCGTCTTGAGAGGATGTGAACGCGGTTCCCAGTGTTCATTTCGCCTTTACTGAAAAGAATTTGCGGACCTCTGCGCCGTTAACTTTAACTTCAAACCGCGGGTATTTGATCAGGCCTACAAGGACGGGCCCAGAACGGGCGGCGTCAACGAGGATCTGGTGATGCAAGAAGCGATGCCTGAGTTCGAGACCGCCGACGACGCCGGTCTCCCCCTGCCGACCGCCGAGATGGACGGTGACGCCCTGTTCCGCCTGGGGATGATGTATTCGTCCGGGTCGGGCGGATGTCCGATGGACCGGGTCTCGGCCCACATGATCTTCAATCTGGCGGCCATGAAGGGTTCGATGGAGGCGCGCGTCTATCGCCGCGAGATGTCGGCCGAGATGGAACGCGAGGAAATCGCCGAGGCCCAAGCGGCGGCCCGTCGCTATGTCGACGCCGGCGTGGTCAAGTTCGCGGCCTGACGAGACCATCGGGGCTGAAGCAGTGAGCGACCGCGTCGCGAGCGGTAGCCCCTAAAACTGCTGATACTGGCCGTTGATCGTGTAGTTGAAGCCCACGGGCAGGGCCGCCTTCACCTGGGTGAAGAAGTTGGCCAGTTCCCCAAGGGTCGAGCGCGGCACCCAGATCATGTCGCCCCGACGCAGGGCCACGACCTCGCCGCGACGCTCGCGCAGGTCGATGGCCCGGAACATGCGGGTTCCGCCGGGACCACGACGGATCACGCCGACCTTGTTCGACCGCGCGCTGGGCAGATAGCCGCCGGCCATGACGACGGCCTGGAGCGCATCGATGTCGCCGGGCATGTCGTAAACGCCCGGCGTCCGCACCTCACCCGTGACCCAGACCTTCATCGGCCCGGCCTGTTTCAGGGTGATCTCGACCACCGGCCGCACCAGCTGTGACGCCAGGGCCGAGGAGACGTTGGTCTCCAGCTCGAACAGGGTGCGATCCGCCGCCATCACCTGGCCGATCAGGGGCAGGGCGACCCGGCCGTCGGGGCCGACCTTCAACGTGCGGGTCAGTTCGGGGGCGGTGGGGGTGGCGATCTCGATCTCGTCACCGGGGTAGAGCAGGTATTCCGGCTCGACGTCCGTCCAGTCCGAGAAGCCGACGGGCTCGAACCCTTCGGTCGTGATCCGCTCGCCGGTCAGGCCGCGATCCTGGCGCGTCATGCCTTGAGCGGCCCCGCAGCCGGTCAGGGCTGCGGCACCGATGAGCATCAACAGGTGTCGGCGGTCGGGAATCATGGGGTCTCGTTCGGCCGGGAAGCGATATCGGTGAGGCTCGCCGGTTATGGGTAACCAATGGTTAATGCGGGTCCGCCAAGGATCGGCATCATTCCCAGATTCTTCGGATTCGCCCCAGTCATGCGTTCGACGGCCACCGTATCGACCCGACCGCGCTACGGCCTGCTGGACGTGATCGGCCTGCTGTTCCGCGAGCTGGGGCTGATGATCCTGATCTTCCTGGTCGTGTTCGCGATCGGGGCGGCGGCGGTGCTGACGATCAAGAAGACCTATGTGGCGGGCGCGACCATCTATGCCGGGGCGGGCCAGGAATATGTCTATCAGTCCCGGGTCGGCACCCTGACCGAACGGCCCGCGCCGCCGACGCCCGGCGAGATCGCCAATACCGAAGCCCAGATCATCGGCAGCCGCGAGGTCAAGCTGCGTGCCGTCCGCACCCTGGGGGTCTCCGCCTTCCAGACCAAGCCCTCCACCGCGCCCATGGCCAAGCAGGAAGGCGACGCGATCAAGGAGATCAATGACAGCCTGACGATCGGTACCACCCCGACCAGCGGCATCATCTCCTTGGGCTATGAAAGCGACAACGCCGAGAAGTCGGCCAACGTCCTGGCCGCGATCATCGAGGCCTATCGGGGCTATCGCCGCGAGGTGTTCCAGGATGGATCGACGTCTGCGATCGATCGCCAGAAGACCGCCTTCGAGGGCGAGCTGGCCGATGTGGACGCGGCCTATGAGCAGTTCCTGGCCTCCAACGACATCGGCGACTTCACCACGGCCAAGGCGGCGGCCGCCGCGAGCTATCAGACCACCTTCGCAGACCGGCTGAGCACCCAGGCCCAGTTGACCCAGGCGACGCAGAGGCTGGCCACGATCGAGCAGCAGCTGGCCATGACGCCCGCCGAGATCGTGCTGCAACAGGACCTGAACATCTCGGCCCAGGACCGCATCCTGACGCTGCGCACCGAGCGGGAACAGCTGCTGTCTCGCTATACGCCCGACGCCCAGCCGGTGAAGGACAAGGAGGCCGAGATCGCTGCCATGCAGGCCTATGTCGCCGGCGGCGACACGGTCGGGGCCAAGGAGGTCCGCACCGGGCCCAACACCAATTGGACCGCGCTGGAAACCACCCGGACCACGGCCGAGGCCGACCGTGACGCCCTGGCTGCCAAGCTGGCGGTGCTGGACGGTCAGTTGGCCATGATCGGCCAGCGCCAGGCCAGGCTGACGGCCCTGGAGAGCCAGAACACCATCCTCTCCGGCAATCGCGAAAACCTGACGGCCAGCATCCGCGAGTTCCAGCAGCGCGGGAGCCAGAGCCGGGCCGACAACGATCTCGTCCGCAATGGTTCGGACAACGTCCGGGTGCTGGACGTGCCGGCTGCCCCTACGCGGGGGTCCAGCCTGAAACTGCCCTTGCTGGCCCTGGTCTTCCTGTTCGCCGGGTTCACAGCCCTGTGCGTCGGCCTGCTGCGGGTGTTCAGCCGGCGGGGCTTCATCACCCCGGCCTCGGCCGGGCGAACCCTGGACCTGCCAGTGCTCGCCGTCGCGCCGATGAAGGCTTGAGGCGCGCGTCGTGAGTTCTGCGTGTTAGCCTTGAGAACCCGTGTAACGCGTAACCGATTCGATGGTTGATCTGACATCCGAGATGGCGGGCCTCTGGGCCGCGCTGGGACCGGCGCCCGCTCATCGCGGCCGGGTGATCCAGTTCGCCTGTGCCACGACCGGCGAGGGGACGTCGACGGTGGCGCGCGAGTTCGCCCGACTGGCTGCCGTGAGGGCGCGCAAGCCCGCCTGGCTGATCGACGCGGACCTGATTCAGCAGGGCCAGCAGGAGGCGGTGGCCGCCGAGCCGGAACGGTTCGGGCGGCTGGGGCCGTCAGCGGCGGCGTCGCCCGACGGCTCGGTCTTCTATGTGGTGACACCGCCCGTGCTGGGACGCGACAACAAGCCGGTCGCGCCATCGCGTCTGATGACGGCCCGCGCCTGTCTCGGCGGGCGACTCTGGGTGACGCGGTTCAGGGCCGAGGGGCTGCGTTCGGGCCAGCGCGCCGAGGCCTTGTCGGACCCGCGCTACTGGGACGCGATGCGCAAGCACGGCGACACCATCATCATCGACGCGCCCGCCGCCGACCGGAACGATGTCGCCCTGACCCTGGCCCCCTATGTGGACGCGACCGTTCTGGTGGTTTCGGCCGGGTCGACGCCCGCGAACGAGCCGGTCACCTTGCGCGACGAGATCGAGGCCGTGGGCGGGCGGATCGCCGGGATCGTGGTCAATCGCTCGACCTACAAGGCCCCGCCGTTCCTGAAGCGGTTGACCGGCTAGGCGGCCTTCAAAGCATCCAGACGGGCCAGTTCGCGTGCGCCGTAGAACTGGGGCTCGAAGCCCTTGAACCAGAACAGTTTGCCGAGGCCCCGCGCGGTTCGGTCCATCATCTCGGCGCGGCGGGGACTGCCGATCGCGCTCATGGCGATCGACGCGGCCCCCCAGACGACGGTCTGGGCGGCACCGATCAGCATCCAGCGGGCGACGGCGAAGGGTTTGCGGTCCCGGGCCGCCAGCTGGCTGGGGCTCTGGCCATAGGCGAAGGCGCGGGCCAGGGCGTAGCGCATCGTGGCCCGGTGCGGCGGGGCGAACTCGTCGACCCAGGCGTCGGCGGCCCAGCCGAAGGTGCCGCCCCGTGCCTCCAGCGCCTGGAACAGGGCGTCGTCCTCGCCGCCGCTGCGATCAGCCGCCGGATCGAACGGGGTGAGGCCGGGCAGGGCCGTGGCCCGCACCATCAAGGAGTTGCCGCAGCCGTAGGCGTAATCGATGATCTGGGTGCCCGCTGGCCCCTCGCGGCCGAAGAACCGCTCCAGATAGGCGCTGGCCCAGCCCGTTCCTTCGGGCACACGGCCACGGATCGGGCCGAAGACGACATCCGTACTCAAGGCTGCCTGGGCCGCGTTCAGCCGGGCCAGCCAGTCGTCGTCTGCCGCCTCGTCGTCGTCGAGGAAGGCGATCAACGGGGCCTTGGTGCGGGTCAGACCGGCGTTCCGCGCCGTCGCCACACCGGGGCGGGGCTCGTGGTGGTAGATCAGCGGGCAGGGGCTCTCGGCGACCAGACCGGCGACGACCCCGGCCGCGCTGCCGGTCGGGTCGTTGTCGATGACGACGATCTCGCCCAGCCTGGCCTCGACGCCTCGCTGGGCGAAGACCGACCGCAAAGCGCGGGCGAGGCTCTCCGGCCGCCGCATTGTCGGAATCAGGACCGCGACATCGCCCATCTCAGACCGCCTCGGCATAGAGGGCGGCGCGGTAGAGGCGCAGGGCGAAGGCCCGCGTCGCGACCGGCAGGGGCTCCATCATGGCCACGCGGCGGATCCAGGGCCGGATGGCACTCAGCGCCGGGATGCGCTTCAGCAGCCGGGCCGCCTTGAAGCTGGGGTAGCCCTCGATGATGTCGGGGTGTTTGGCGATCACGCGGGCGAAGTTCGGGGCCGACTGCTCGTATTTGCCGGCCAGGGCCTGGACGGTGTCGAGGCCCATATGGGTCGCAGGATTGTCGACGTGGACGACCGGATAGCGGCGCGACACCCGCATGGCCCACTCCACATCCTCCCAGCCCCAGCCGGAGAAGGCGGCGTCGAAACCCTCGCTGTCGAACACGTCGCGGCGGACCAGCAGGTTGGAGGTGTAGACGTATTTCTCTGGCGTCAGGGCGCGGATGTCGTGGGGCACGCACTCGGACTTGGCCGCCATCGACCGGTGGACGGCGAAGCGCCGGTCGGTCGGTGCCTGCAACAGAGAGAAGCCGCCGAAGGCGACGGCGGGATCATCGCGGCGCATCAGATCGGCCCAGGTGCCCAGGAAATGGGGCGTGTCCGGCCGCATGTCGCTGTCGAGGAACAGCAGGCTGCGTCCGCGCGCGGCTGTGGCCAGGCGGTTGCGGCCCTTCGAGCGGCCCTCGTTCGTGGCAAGGGTCAGCAGGGTGACGGGCAGGGCGAAGGTCGCGATGCGGGTCTCGATCGCCTCGGTCAGGGCGGGGTCGTCCGTGCCGTCGTCCATGACCACGACCTCGACGGTCCCCGCCAGGGTTGCGGCCTCGGTCTCAAGCGCATCGAGCAGGGGCAGGGGGTCGTCGCGCAGGAACGGGATCAGCACCGACAGGATCGGCCGTGCGGTCAGGCTGGCAGGGTTGGCGAAGGTTCTGACGGTCATGCGGGGGCCCTGCGCTGCCGGGCCTGGGCGACGAGGCGCAGGATCAGGTCCCGGACGCCCGCAGCGTTCATCGTGACCGCCGCCGCACCATAGACGAGGGCTCCCACGGTGGCGTCCAGCATCAGCTCGGCGAAACCTCCGATCGGGGGCAGGGTCCGGACAACCAGCGCCATCAACCCCGCCGCGATCAGGCATCGGATCAGACAATCCCACGGGATGGGCAGTGGGATGACCTTGCGACCCATGGCCAGGGTCGCCAGCATCCCCAGACCAAAGCTGATTGCCGTCGACCAGGCCGCGCCGACCAGGCCGAAGCGGGGGATCAAAAACAGGTTGAGCAAGACGTTCGCCACGGCCGGGATGATCATCGCCACCAGCAACAACCGCGTCTTCTGGCCCAGGGTGAAGGCCTGGCCGAAATAGTAGGCGGTCATGCCATACAGCAGGGCCGAAAAGGCGATCCAGGGCGTGACCAGGGTGGCGGCGTCGCGCAGGTCCGGGCCGATCATGACGTCGGCGAGCGGCCGCGCCACGAGGGCCACGCCCGCCGCCGCCGGGATGCCGATCAGGAAGAAGGTCGAGGCCTGTTCCTTTGCCGCTTCCTTGAGACGGTCGAGCCCGCCGCGCTCCAGCGCCATGACCAGCGCCGGCTGACCCGCCGCGCCCAGCCACAGGAACAGCACGTCCAGCGTCCGGTTGGCGATGGAATAGCCCGCGTGATAGGCACCGACCGCCGCCTCATCCATGAAGATGGCCAGCAGGAACCGGTCGGTCGAGGCCAGCACCAGCGCCAGGGTCAGGGACGCCGCGATCGGATAGCCATAGGCGGCATAGGTCTTGAGCCGCGCCACCTCGACGACGCCGGCCCTGGCCTGTCTGAGCTCGCCCGGCAGGATGAAGGGCAGGGCACACAGGGGAGCGAGACCCAGCCCGATCAAGGGGGCCGCTCCGCCCGCGCCGCCGAGGGCGAAAGCCACGCCAATCGCGAGACCGCCGATGGTCGTGGCGATATCAAGCAGAGCCGAGCGCGAGACCTCTCCCGCCGCGCGATAACGCTCCTGTGCCAGCTTGGTCAGGCAGCGCACGGGACAGCCCAGCAATCCCGCACCGATGGCGATCTTGAATACCGGATCCAGCGGGACGAGCCACAGGGTGATGCCGGCCACCGGCACGAACAGGGCGATCAGGATGAAGGTCGTACGGTACAGGCTGGCGAAATGGGCTGCCATGGACCGGCCGGGTTCTTGCGCCGCCCAGTAGCGCGCCATGGCGGCTTCCAGCCAGCTGAAGACCAGGACGTGGGCCAGGATCGTGATCGAAAAGGCCAGGGCGTACCGGCCGAAATCGTCGGCGCTCAACAGGCGCGTGAAGACCCAGATCGCGCCGAACCCGACGACGCCCTGGACGATATTGGCGGGCAGATAGCCCCAGACGCCCCGCCAGAACATCAGCGAACCGCCAGACGGTCGCCGAGCAGGACGGGGACGGTCAAGGCCATGATCCACAGGTCGAGCCACAGCGACTGACGCTCGATGTATTCGACGTCGAGCTGGACGCGTCGACGCACGTCCTGGGCGTTGTGGAGCGGCCCGCGCGAGCCGTTGATCGCCGCCCAGCCGGTCATGCCGGGCTTCATGCGGTGACGATGGGCGTATTCGGCGACCAGCAGGGCCGATTCGATCTGGCCCGTCTTCATGCCGATGGCGTGGGGGCGTGGGCCGACCAGCGACATCTCGCCCTTGAGCACGTTCAGCAGCTGGGGCAGTTCGTCCAGACTGGTGGACCTCAGGATCTTGCCGACCCGGGTGACCCGGTCGTCGTCGGCCGTGACCTGACGCGAGGCGGTGGCGTCGGCCGTCGCCTGACGCATCGAGCGGAATTTCCACACGACGATCTCTTCCTGATTGAAGCCGTGACGACGCTGGCGGAAAAAGATCGGGCCGGGGCTGTCCAGGCGCACGGCCAAGGCCGTCAGGGCGATGACCGGCGCCAGCAGGACCAGAGCCAGACCCCCGACCAGCATATCCTGCATCCGCTTGTTGAAGGCGCGGCGGTCGGCGTCCAGCGGGCCGTCCAGCGACGCCAGAGGCGCCCGCGCCAGGCGTTCGAGAGCGGCGTTGCGCTCATCCGACCCCTGCGGATCGACCAGCAGCATGACTTCGTTGGGCAGGGTCTGCAGCCGTGCGGTCAGTTCGCGTACCCGCGCCTGGGCATTGGGATCGATGGCCAGGACGATGCGGTCGACATAGGGGGTCATCTTGTGGGTCAGCAGGTCGTTCGATCCACCCAGGACCGGCACGCCCTCGATGCTCTGCGGCGACCGCGCCAGCCGATCGTCGAAGACGCCCAGGACATTGATGTCGCGCCGCTTCAGAGCCTCCTTGATCAGGCGTTCGGCGTGTTTGGTGGCACCGACCAGCACGACGTTGGGGGTCAGGGCGCCCGAGGCGCGCCAGCGCGCGACCGTCCCGCTCCAGATCAGGTGCAGGGTATAGAGGGTCAGCAGGGTGGTCGCGGCCCAGATCAGCAGCCAGGCCAGATCGGCCTCGACCGGGTCGATGAGCAGGCCGATGGCCATGGCGACGGCACCACCCGCCGTCACGACGGCGGCGACGCGGCCCAGATGCATCAGCACGGCCTCACCGCGCGAAAACCGGTACAGGCTCAGCGACCGCATCAGACCCAGGACGATGATCGCGCCCAGCCCGAACGGCAGCACCAGCGCCAAGCGGTCCTGCAGCAGGCTGCCCGACCCTGCTGCCCAGCCGCAGACGAGGGTCACCGACAGGACGGCCAGCACGTCGATCGCCCTGAAATAGTGGCCGGCCAGGCGCGAGGCGTGCCTCTGGCGCGCGTTCAGCCAGACTTCGGGCCGGAAAGGGCCGCGCCGCGCAGAGCCCGCGACCTCTGCGCCCGACCCGCCACGGGCGGCCGTCGCCGCCAGGGCCTGGAGCCCGGTCACATCCAGCGGCCGGCGCTCGCGGGAGGGCTGGCGACTGGCATTCAGTGTGGAGGACATGGACAACCGGCGCGGTGACAAGGACGCCACATCCTGCACAACCCCCATGGATGTCGCGTTAACGCGAGAACTTTGGCGCGCCCCCGATTGCGCCCGGCGACGGTCTTCGCTATCGACAGCGCCTGCCGGAGACGTGGCCGAGTGGCTGAAGGCAACGGTTTGCTAAATCGTCGTACCCTGTAAGGGGTACCGAGGGTTCGAATCCCTCCGTCTCCGCCAGACCCTTTCCCGTTGCCTCGGTGAGCGACCTGCCCTAAGGGCAGCCCCGCGACAGGTTCCTCAGCGATGAGGATGAAAAGGGAACTCGGGTGCAAATCCCGGACTGCCCACGCAACTGTAAGCGGCGAGCCCGCGCACCATCAGCCACTGGACCCCCGGGTCTGGGAAGGCGGTGCGCACCGGCATTGACCCGTGAGCCAGGAGACCTGCCCGTCGTGGTCGTCCTTCGCGCGGACGTGGTGTGCCGAGCGGAACGGGATCTACCCGAATGACGACGTCTGTTGGGCCGCGTGCGAGCGCGGTCGCGACCGGGCGCGTCTTGTGTCCGATTGTGACCGATCTCGGCCGGCTCGTTGTCGAGCAAGGGATTGGACCCGAAATGAAGACCGCACTCCGCCTCAGCGCCGCCACGGCCGCGCTACTCCTCACCGCCTCAGCCGCCTCGGCCCGGGCCGTTCAAACCGCCGATCAGGACACGGCCCTGCTGGGCGACGTCGTCGTCACGGCCAACCGCTCGGCTCAGCCTGCCGATCGCGTCGGCCAGTCGGTCACCGTCCTGACCACCGACCAGATCGAGGCCAGCCAGGCCGTGGCGGTGGTCGATCTGCTGGCCCGCACGCCCGGCGTCAGCGTCACCAGCAACGGCGGGCCCGGCCAGCCGACGGCCCTGCGCATCCGTGGGGCCGAGGGCGACCAGACCCTGGTCGTTGTGGACGGGGTCAAGCTGAACGACCCGTCTGCACCCGGTGCGGGCTATAATTTCGGCAACCTGCTGACCGGTGACGTCGCCCGGATCGAGGCCCTGCGCGGGGCCCAGTCGACCCTGTGGGGCTCCCAGGCGATCGGCGGTGTGGTCAGCCTGGTCACCGCCCGGCCGACCGAACCGTTCCAGGCATCGCTGGACGCCGAGGCCGGTTCGCGCGGCACTCACTCCCTGCGTGGCGGGCTGGGCGGGGCGACCGACCGGATCGACTGGCGCGTCGCGGCCTCCCACTATCAGACGGACGGCTTCTCGGCCTTTGCGCGCGGAACCGAGGACGACGCCTATGAGAACACGGGCCTCAGCGGGCGCGTGAGCGTCGCGGTGACCGACGACATCTCGCTGGACCTGCGCGCCGTCTATTCCAGCGGCACCGTTGATTTCGACGGCTTCCCGGCCCCAGCGTTCTCCTTTGCCGACACCAATGAATACGGGACGACCAAGGACCTGGTCGCCTATGCGGGCGTCAACTTCGACCTGTTCGAGGACCGGCTGAAGAACCGCGTCGCCTATGGCTTCACGCGCACCGATCGCCAGAGCTTCAACCCGGCCCAGTCCAACACCACGCTGACCTTCGACTCGCGCGGCGAAAATCGTCGTTACGAATATCAGGGCGTGTTCGACATCCGCGAAGGCTGGACCGCGACCTTCGGGGCCGAACACGAGGACTCCGAGTTCCGCAGCGCCTCGCCGTCGTCCTTCAACCCGAATCCCGTCCCGGCGACAGCCTCGGTCGGGCTCGATGGCTTCTATGCCCAGCTTCAGGCCGAGGTGGTCGATGGGCTGACCCTGACCGGGGGCGTGCGCCGTGACGAGCATGACGCGTTCGGGGGCAAGACCCTGGGTCAGGCGGCGGCCGCCTGGGCGCTCAACGGTGGTTCGACGGTGCTACGTGCCAGCTTCGGCCAGGGCTTCAAGGCGCCCAGCCTGTATCAGCTCTACAGCGAATACGGGAACGCCGGCCTGTCCCCGGAAGAGGCCGACGGCTGGGATGCCAGTGTCGAGCAACATCTGTTCAGTGGCGCGGTGATCGTTTCGGCGACCTATTTCGATCGGGACACCACCAACCAGATCGACTTTGCCTCCTGCACCGGGACCGAGACCATCGCCTCGAACCCTTTGTGCTTCCGCAACGGCGTCCGGCGTTTCGGCTACTATGCCAACATCGCCCGGGCCACGGCCAACGGTGTGGAGCTCGCGGCGCAGGGCACGTTCGGCGCGCTGCAGCTCGACGCCAACTATACCTTCACCGAAACCACGAACGAGTCGCCCGGTGCCAACCGTGGCAGGGAACTGGCCCGTCGGCCCCAGGACATGGCCAACCTGTCGGCGACCTATGTCTGGCCGTTCCGCCTGTCGACGACGGTGGCGGCGCGTTATGCGGGCGAGAGCTTCGACAATGCGTCCAACTCGGCGCGGCTGGACGCCTATACCCTGGTCGACCTGCGGGCCTCCTACCCGGTCAATGACACGGTCGAGATCTATGGCCGGATCGAGAACGTCGGCGACGAGGTCTATGAGACCACGCGGACCTATGGCGTCGCCGGTCGCGGGACCTTCGTCGGTGTCCGGGCGCGCTTCTAGCACGGGCGGTGGCGCGGACGGTTCGATCCGTCCGCGCCATGCCGCGCTTGCATCCATTCAGGGAGCCGCCAGTGTGATCCGGGCAGCAGGGGAGGGACGGTTGACGAAGACACTGGACCGCCGCGCGGCTGTCTCGGGTGGGCTGTCTCTGGCGCTCGCCATATCGGCCTGTGGATCGGCCGATCCGGTGGCTGCCGTCGGGTCGGCTTCCGGTCCGCCGCGACGCATCGTGTCGGTCAATCCGTGCCTGGATGTCATCCTGCTGGAGGTCGCCGACCGATCGCAGATCGTGGCGCTCAGCCACTATTCCTCGGACGCCTACGGCTCGACCATCGCCGCCGAGGCCCGGCAGTTGCCGTCCACGCGGGGCACGATCGAGGAGATCATCGGCCTGTCGCCGGACCTTGTGCTGTCCGGCCCGGGTCAGGCGCGGGTCGATCTGCTCGAACGGCTCGGTGTGCGGGCGGGGGTGTTTCCTGTTCCCGAGACCGTCGCCGACAGTCTGAAACAGGTACGTGAGGTGGCGACCCTGATCGGCCATCCCGGTCGCGGCGAGGCGTCAGTGGCGCGGATCGAGGCCGCCTTGCAGGCCGCAGCCCCCCCGCCTGGCGCAAAGCCCCTGTCGGCCCTGGTCTTCATGCCGGGCGGGTTTGCGTCAGCACCCGGCACCCTGATGGACGAGATGCTGACCCGAACGGGGTTCCGCAACGCGGCCACCGACTATGGCCTGCGCCAGTCGATGAGCGTGCCGCTGGAACGGATCATCGCCGACCCGCCGGATGTCCTGCTGTCCGGTGAGGCGACCGCCGGTGCCCCCAGCCGAGCCGAACGACTGGTCCGGCATCCGGCGCTGGCCTCCGTCGCCGAGCGGATCAGGCGGGCGACCTTTCCAGAGCGTCTTCTGTTCTGTGGTGGTCCGGTGCTGATCCAGACGGCGGCAGCCCTGGCGCGGGCGCGCGACGCAGCAGAGACGAGGTCCGCATGAAGCCGGTCAGCCGCCCCCTTCTCTATGCGGGCCTGATCGTCCTGCTCGTCATCCTGTCGATGGCCAGCATGCTGGCCGGCCGGGTCTGGGCCCCGTGGAGCGCGTGGACCTCGTTCGGCGCCGACCCACGCTGGTCGATCGTGTTCGAGCTTCGCCTGCCGCGAACCCTCCTGGGGATCGGGGTCGGTGCCGCGCTCGGCCTCGCGGGTGCCGCCCTGCAAGGCTACACACGCAACCCCCTGGCAGATCCAGGTGTGCTGGGCGTCTCCGGAATGGCGGCGCTGGGGGCCGTGCTCACCCTCTATTACGGCGTCACGGCCGTCGCGCCCTGGGCCCTGCCGGTCGCGGCGATCAGCGGGGCGTTGATCGGCGTCGGCGTCCTGATGCTGCTGTCCGGGACGGCGTCCAGCATGGTGACCTTCATCCTGGCGGGGGCGATCCTGAACGTCCTGTCCAGCGCGGGCCTGTCGCTGGCGCTGTCGCTGGCGCCCAATCCGTGGGCCATCAGCGAGATCGTCGACTGGTTGATGGGATCCTTGGCGGACCGCAGCTTCGACGAGGTGACCCTGGCCCTGCCGCTGATCGCCGTCGGATGTGGCCTGCTGTTGGCGACAGGCCGGGCGCTGGATGCCCTGACCCTGGGCGAGATCGGCGCGCGGTCGCTCGGCGTCTCGATGGCGCGGACGCGCTGGTTTCTGGCGCTGGGCGTCGGTCTGGCGGCGGGGGCGAGCGTGGCGGTGACGGGGGTGATCGGCTTCGTCGGACTGGTGACGCCACATCTGTTACGGCCGTTCGTAGGAGCCCGGCCGGGGGGCTTGCTGGGGCCGAGCCTGCTGGGCGGGGCGATCATCGTACTGGCCGGCGACATCCTGGTCCGGATCATTCCGGCGGTCGCCGAGGTCAAGCTGGGCGTTGCCATGGCGGTTCTCGGTGCGCCCTTCTTTCTCGTGCTTCTGCTCCGCCTGCGCAGGACGATGGCATGAGCGTCCTGGCCTGCGAAAACCTGGACGTGACGATCGGTTCGCGATCGATCCTCGCCGGCATCGACCTGAGGCTGTCAGCGGGAGGCGTGACGGCCATCGTCGGCCCCAACGGTGCGGGTAAGTCGACCTTGCTGACCTGTCTGGCGGGTCTGCGCGAGCCGAACGCCGGTCGGGTGACGCTGGACGGAGCCGACCTCGCCGGGGTCAGGCCTCGCCAACGCGCGCGTCGTCTGTCCTTTCTGCCCCAGACGCCCGAGGTCGCCTGGGCCGTTGAATGCCGCACCCTGGTCGAACTGGGCCGCACGCCGTTCGTCGGCGCGCGCGGCCAGACGGATGCGGATCGGGCGGCGGTCGACAGGGCCATGGCGGCGGCCGATGTGACGACCTTCGAGCACCGGCTGATCGACAGTCTGTCGGGTGGCGAGCGGGCGCGGGTTTTGATGGCGCGCGCTCTGGCCAGTGAGCCGGTGTGGCTGCTGGCCGACGAACCCCTCACGGGCCTGGACCCCGCCCATCAACTCGATGCCGCCGCTCTGTTCCGAAGACTGGCGGGCGAGGGCGTCGGCGTCGTCGTCACCCTGCACGATCTGTCCATGGCGTTCCGGATATCGGACCGGGTCGTGGTCCTGTCGCAGGGGCGGGTTCTGGCCGATGGCCCCCCCGAGACCGCGCTGACGCCCGAGGTTCTGCGCGATGCCTATGGTGTCGAGGCGGCGCGGATCGACGGCCCGGGCGGCCCGTTGATCGACGTGCTGAGCCGGACGTCGTCGCGTGCGAGTGTCGAATAGCGGCCAGCTCAGCGGCGCGCCTGACGACGATTTTCGCGCAGATCACAAAGCTCTGGACAGCCTGCACGTCACCGGGCCGTCCGGCCGGGTCACGTGGAGTGCTCGACGATCCGTTTAAGATCTTTGATCAGTCGACCGTGGTTCTCGCCGACAAGCATCGCCAGCTCGTGCTGGCTCGCCTGTTCGGCGGCCTTGGCGTCGACCATCAGGGCCCGCCCGGCGTCGGTGAGGCTGAGCGCATAGGAGCGCTTGTCCGTCTTCGGCACGGTCCTGATGATCAGGCCGCGCTTTTCCAGGGCATCGATCATGGAGACCAGATTGGCCCGCTTGATCGACAGGGCCTCGCCCACCGCCTGCTGCTTCAGGCCCGGGTTCGCTTCGATGATCAGCAGGATGGAGAAATCGCTGACGCGCAGATCGAACGGCTTCAGCGCGGCCATCACGCCCCGGAAGGCCGCGACCTGTGCCAGGCGAAGCATGAAGCCCACGCTGTCGGGCAATCCGGCCATGTCGATGGGCTTGTCCCGACCGGTCGATCGGGCGGACGTGGCGCGAGACGTCAAGGTTGGGCGCTCCTGAAGATCAAATCGGATCAAAGCCTTCTGGCGACGGCGTCATCGGCTGTGGGTGCGGCGATCCCTACCAGACGTCGTCTTTGTGCGCCAAGGCCCAGCTGCCGGATCAGGCCGGGTCGCTGTCGCCGCGCGGCCGGATGAAGCTGAGGGCGAAGGCGGTGAGGCCGGCGAAGGCGGCGATGGGGATCATGACCCTCAAGACGTCTGCAACCGGTGCACCGGCACCCAGCATGGCCCCGGCCAGGATGGGGCCGGCGATGGATCCCAGCCGGCCCACGCTGATGGCCGCGCCGGCACCGGCACCCCGCCCCAGGGCCGGGTAATAGCCGGCCGTCACGCCGTACAGGGCGTACTGGGATCCCAGCAGACAGAAGCCTGCGACGGCGCTGAGGACCAGGATCGGGGTCGCCGTGGTCACGGTGGCCATGCCGACGATGGCCGCGATAAAGAGGGCGAAGGCCAGGGTGAGCGGCCAACGCCATCCGAAACGGTCCGCGCAGGCGGCAAGGACGATCGATCCCACCACGCTGCCCAGATTGAAATACAGGGCGGTCTGCGGTGCCAGGGACGCCGACAGTCCCTTGGCCACGGCTAGGGTCGGCAGCCAGTTCAGCAACAGATACAGGATCATCAGGGTCGGGAAGAAGGCCAGCCAGATCAGCAGGGTCGGGGCCGCACGCCCCCCGCCGAAAAGGACGGTCGCCAGGGACGGCGGCCTGGCCCTGGTCGCATCGACCACGGCGCGGGTCTCCTTCAACAAGATCACGAAGGCCGGGACCAGGATCAGCGGTGCCGCACCGCCCAGCAGGAACAGGGCGCGCCAGTCCACACCCTGGGGCAGGTTGGCGGCGACAAGGGCCGAGGTCGCGCCCCCCACGGGCATGCCGCAAAAGATCAGGGACGTTATCAGGGTGCGTCGTCCCGGCGGGCTGATCTCGGACGCGATCGCCACCATATTGGGCAGGGCCGCGCCGAGGCCTATGCCGGTCAGGAAGCGGACGGCGGTCAGGACCGGAAAGGTGTCCGCCACCATGGTCGCCAGGGTGAAAACCCCGAACACTGCGACCGAGCCGATGAAGACGGGCTTGCGCCCCACCTTGTCGGCCAGCCAGCCTCCGAAAGCAGCCCCGATCGCCAGACCGACATTGGCGATGGCGAACACCATCCCCATCTGGTCCGGCCCAAGCCCCAGCTCAGGGGCCATGCGCGGCGCAGCGACGCCCATCGCCTGGATGTCGAACCCTTCGAGTACGGCGACGGCGAAACACAGTCCGATGATGATCGCCATACTGGCCCCGCTCATCCGGACCGGCGGGGTCTGTGCGTCGAGGATGGGCATGGCGACTCCGGGAACAGGTCAGGCGGGGTTGGAAGCCGGACGATGATCGCCCGGCTTCCTTCAAGCGTGTCAGAAATTCTTGCCCAGCGAGATACCCCACTCGGCCGGGCGGCCGAACGAGGCTTCACGCAGACCGAATCCGGCCGAGGTATTGCCCGACTGCTTGTAGGCCACGTCGGTCACATTGGTCCCGAACACCGAAGCCCACGAGTTGCCGTCCAGAGGCCGTCAGCGGCACTGTCGAAGCGAGGGTCGCGGAGATTGGCAGGGCTGACCACGGCCAGCCGGTTGCGCGGTCGGTTTCCCGATGTCGATCGGTCCATGGTGTCCTCCCTGGCTCCCGTTCATCGGGCGCTCGCGACTGAGATATCGTATGATAGTTATGTAGAATAGCAACTCACTTTTTGACGTCGGAATGGCTCACGGTTTGGGCCAGGCGTCTCGCAGATCGCTCTTGCGGACCTTGCCGGATCCGGTCCGGGGGAGGGCCTTCACGATCTGGAAATGGGTCGGGTGTTTATAGCGGGCCAGACGTGCTGACAGGTGGCTGCGTACCGCATCGATGACCCCGGTCGTCGGGTCGCCGCAGACCAGAACGCAAAGTCCGACCTCGCCCCATTTCGGGTCCGGGACACCGACGACCGCAGCCTCGATCACGCCCGGGAAGTCGATGAGGAGCGCCTCGATCTCGGCGGGATAGACGTTCTCTCCGCCCGAGATGAACATGTCCTTCTTGCGATCGACGATGGTGAAGAAGCCGTCCTGATCCCTGACCGCGATGTCACCGGTGCGAAACCAGCCCTCGGCGGTAAAGGCCGACCGGGTTTCCTCCGGTCTGCGCCAGTAGCCCGAGAACAGATTGGCGCCCTTCAGCAACAGCTCGCCCGGTTCGCCGATCTCGACATCGGTCCCCTGTTGATCGACGAGGCGCGTCACAACACCGGGGGTCGGGACTCCGGCCGATCCGGCCTTGGCCGAGATGATGTCGGGGTCCGTCGACATGCCGAACACGGTGCCCGCCTCGCTCATGCCGAACCCGTCGACGATCGGCACACCGGCCGCCAGCCAGGCGTTGATCGAGGCGGCGGGATGAGGCGCACCGCCCGTCAGGATCGCCGTCATGCCCTTCAGGCGCTCGCCGTCGAAGGCGGGTTCGGCCCGCAGACGGTCCGCCATCTGCGGTACACAAAAATAGTGCGTCGCCTTGAGGTCGGGGTCGCCCAGTCGCGACAGGGTGCGGTCGGGAATGAATCCGTCCGACACCAGCACCACCCCGCCCTGTGCCATTACGGGGCGGACACTGCTGACCATGCCGATGATGTGGAACATCGGCGAATCCACAAGGAAGACGCTGTTGCGATCGACCTGCGCCAGGACTCCCAGGTTGATCGCGGTCTGGGTCAGCGCCCGCTCGCTCAGCATCACCCCCTTGGGATTCCCCGAGGTGCCGGAGGTGAAGAGGATCAGCGAGATCTGTTCTGGATCTATGGTACGCGCCGGCATCGGCGTCGCCGTATCGATCTGCGCGGCGATCAGGTCGATCGGCACCCCTTCCAGTCCGGCCCGTTCCAGTTCGGCGTCACCGATCAGCAGCCGGGGTTCAATGTCGGCCAGCAGGACGGCGATCTCGCCGGGATTCAGTCGCCAGTTCAGGGGCACGAAGATCAGACCCGCCCGCGCGCAGGCGTGATGCAGGATGATCTGCTCGACGCGGTTCTTGGCCAGGACCGCGACCCGATCACCGGCGATGCAGCCGTGAGTGTCCAACAGAAGGCCCGCACACCGACTGACTGCCACATCAAGCGCCTCATAGGACCAGGACCGCGCGTACGTCAGATCACGTGCGGCGAGCGAGCCGGGCCTGAGCCGTGCGTGAAGGGCGATAGCGTCGACCGGCCCCATGCTGAACTCAGGCCGTTTGCTTGCTGATGTCGTAGGTGCCGAGACCGGGCTTGTAGGTCTTGTCGTCGATGAACTGCTTGATGCCTTCCTTGCGACCGTCGTTGTCGTAGGAGTTCGCAGCCTCCTGCGCCCGGATCAGATAGTCTTCGGCATTGTCGTAGGTCATCTCCTTGACCCGGCGCACCGCGTCCTTGGTTGCCTTGAGCGCGACAGGGTTCTTCTTCAGCAGGACGCCGGCAACCTCGCGCACGCGGGCCTCCAGCGAGGCCAGCGGCACGCTCTCGTTGACCAGACGCCATTCCGAGGCCTTCTTACCGTCGATCAGTTCCCCGGTCAGGGCGTGATACATGGCGTCGCGCAGAGGGATCAGATCAACCACGACCTTGGTCGCTCCGCCGCCCGGCAGGATGCCCCAGTTGATTTCCGACAGGGCGAACTGGGCCTCGTCCGCCGCGATGGCGAGGTCGCAGGAAAACAGCGGACCGTATCCGCCGCCGAAGCACCAACCGTTGACCATGGCGATGGTCGGCTTGTTGTACCAGCGCAGACGACGCCACCAGCCATAGGCCTCGCGCTGGGCCTGGCGGGTCGCGCCGATGCCCTTAACCTCGGTCTCGCGGAAGTACTCTTTCAGATCCATGCCCGCCGACCAGGCCGTGCCCTCGCCCTTCAACACCAGCACGCCGAAGTCGGTCCGGTATTCCAGCTCGTCCAGGATTTCGCCCATGCGACGGTTAAGGTTCGGCGACATGCAGTTGCGCTTGTCAGGCCGGTTAAAGCTGACCCAGGCGATCCCGTCTTCGATCTTGTAGGTGGCAACGTTCGGATCGTCGGTCATAGTCTTGTCCTCGTGGCGTCTTGGCGACGCATTCGTTTTGTTGGTGAAGTCGGCGAGTGAGCCGCCGGTCAGATGGGATAGTGGCCCGGCTGGGTCTCGATCGTGATCCAGCGCAACTCGGTGAACGCGTCGATTCCGGCCTTGCCGCCGAACCGGCCGTAGCCCGAGCCCTTGGTGCCACCGAACGGCATCTGGGCCTCGTCGTGGACCGTCGGGCCGTTGACGTGACAGATGCCCGACCTGATCTGTTTGGCGACCTTCAGGCCGCGCGCGATGTCGCGGGTAAAGACCGCCGCCGACAGGCCGTATTCGGTGTCGTTGGCCAGTTCGACGGCGTGGGCCTCGTCGCGGGCGCGGGTCACGGCCACGACTGGACCGAAGCTTTCCTCGCTGAACAGCCGCATGGCCGGGGTCACGCCGTCCACGATGGTCGCGGGCATCAGCACGCCGCTGGAGGGTCCGCCGGTGACGGTCCGCGCACCTGCGGCCACCGCATCGGCGATCAGTCCCTCGACGTGCTGGACCGTCTTCAGATCGACCACGGCACCCAGCGGAGTCTTGCCCTCGCGGGGGTCGCCGACCGCCATCGTCGCGACCTTGGCGCGGAACTTCTCGACGAAGGCGTCAGCAACGGCATCGACGACGATGATCCGCTCGGTCGACATGCAGATCTGGCCCTGGTTCATGAAGGCGCCGAAGGCGGCGGCCTTGACCGCCTCATCCAGGTCGGCGTCGTCCAGCACCAAGAAAGGGGCCTTGCCGCCGAGTTCCAGCAGCACCGGCTTCAGGTGTTCGGCGGCCCGTTTGGCCACGATCTTGCCCACGGCGGTCGAGCCGGTGAAGTTGATCCGGCGCACGGCCGGGTGGTCGATCAGGGCGCCGACGATCTGGCCGGCGTCCTTCGGCGCATTGGTGACGACGTTGACCACGCCGTCCGGAAGGCCGGCCTCGGCGAAGGCTTCGATGATCAGGCCGTGCGTCCGGGGACAGGTCTCCGACGCCTTCAGGATCACGGTGTTGCCACAGGCCAGCGGTACGGCGATGGCGCGGACGCCCAGAATGATCGGCGCATTCCACGGCGCGATGCCCAGGACCACGCCGGCGGGTTCGCGCACTGCCATGGCGATACAGCCCGGCTTGTCGGACGGAATGACCTCGCCGCCGATCTGGGTGGTCAGGGCGGCGGCTTCCCGCACGATGCCCACGGCCAGCATCAGGTTGAAGCGCGCCCAGCCCTCGGTCGCGCCGATCTCGGTCTGCATCGCCGTGACGAACGCATCGCCCTTGGCCGCCAGACAGTCCGCCGCCTTGTTCAGTAGTGCGCGTCGGGGATTTGGACCCAGGTTCGTCCAGCCGGGCAGGGCGGCTGCAGCCGCTTCACAGGCGGCATTGGCGTCGGCCACAGTCGCGGCATGGGATGTGGTCGCCGGCTCTCCCGTCATGGGATTGAGCCGGGTGAAGGTCGCGGTGATGGGACGTTCGGCAATATCGGTCATGGTCCACCCTACGGATTATACGCTTATAGTTATATCCAATAACGTTTAGCGCGGGCTTTCCGAAGGTGCAACCGAGATTGTGATCCCGATGATCGGCGGGAGTCGGAGAACGCATGCTGTCCGGACGAATGTCGATGAAGGCATCGATCCCTACGCTTCGGTGTCATGGTGCAATCGAACTGCGACGACGCAGGCAGTGCCGCCGACAGCCCAGAACAATGCGCGGTCGAGCCGATGGGCCAGGCCAAGCTCGCCTTCGACTACACCCACCTGGGCCCGGTCGGCGCCGACTTCTTCGCGGCGCTGGTGACTCGCGATCTGGTCCTGGCGGTCCCGGCGTTGCGGCGGGCGTTGATCCTCTGAACACAAACAATCCGTTCATACGGGCGATGTCGGTGAGATCAGGCTGACAGGAACTTTCCGGACGTCCTGACCGACCCATCTCGCCGCAGCTCCACATAGGCTGCCGTGATTGCCGACCCAAACCGGGCGTCGGCCGCCAGGGTGGGCGAGAACACGGCCGACAGGCTGAGCAGGGCGTTGACCTTCGCCTCATCCGTATCCGCCCCAGCAAGTAATCGCGCCGTCTCGGCCGCCAGCGGATCCTGCACCACAAAGGCCGTCCCCGCCTCGTTCACCCCGTCCTGCCAGCGCATCCAGGCAGCGACGCCGAGCGCCATGGCGTCGATCGTCTCCCCCGCCGCCAGCCGGGCCTCGATCGTGTGCAGCAGGCGCTGGGGCAGTTTCTGCGAGCCGTCCATGGCGATCTGGTAGGTGCGGTGCATCAGGGCGGCGTTGTCGAACCGGGCCATCAGGGCTGTGCGATAGGCGGCGATGTCGAGGCCCGGCGGCGGGCTCAGCGTCGTCTGAGCCTCGTCCCACAGCCGCATCACCACCGCGCGCAGGGCGGGGTTCGCCACGGCCTCATGCACATGGGCATGGCCGGACAGGGCCCCCAGATAGGACAACGCCGAATGGGCGCCGTTCAGCAGGCGCAGCTTGGCGTCCTCCCACGGCTCGACCCGTTCGGTCAGTTGCACGCCGAACGCGGCGAAGTCCGGCCGCTCGCCGGCGAACCTGTTCTGGATCACCCACTGGGTAAAGGGCTCGGCCTTGACCATGCCTTCGTCGCGCACGTCGAGGCGCACCGCCAGCCGGTCGATGTCGTCAGGGATGGTTGCCGGCACGATCCGGTCGATCATGGTCTGGGGGAAGGCCCCCTCGGCGGCGATCCAGTCGGCCAGTTCCGGCTCGATGCGCCGCGCCATCTCCAGCACCCCGGCGCGGATACGCTTGCCGTTGTGCGGAAGGTTGTCGCAGCTGATGACGGTGAAGGGCTTGAGCCCCCGTTCCTTCCGCACCTTCAGGGCCGCCACGATGAAGCCGGGTGCGGTCCGGGGCGAGGCGATGTCGGCCAGGTCGGCGGCGACCTCGGGGTCGTCCAGCATCAGGTCGCCCGTCGCCGGATCGAGGCGATAGCCCTTCTCGGTCACCGTCAGGGTGACGATGTGGACGTCGGCATCGGCCATGGAGGCGACCAGCGCGGCCGGGTCCTGCGGCCCGACCATGACCCCCTTCCCGGCCCCGATGATCCTCAGCCGCTCCTCGGCCCCGTCACGCATCACCAGGGTGTAGAGGCCGTCCTGGGGGTTCAGCTGTTCGGCCACCGACGGCGACCTCAGCGACGCCCCCAGCACGCCCCAGCGCAGGTCGCCGCTCGCCAGGGCATCGTCGAACACCACCGCCTGGTGGGCCCGGTGGAAGGCCCCGATGCCGAGGTGAACCACCCCGGTCTTCACCGCCGCCCGGTCGTATCCGGGCCGGGCCACCTCGGCGGGCAGGCGCGACAGGGCCGCATCGTTGAGCCGGCTCACAGCCTGTAGGCCGCCTTGACCAGACCATAGGTCAGGGCATGGGCCAGCTCATGCGCCTCGTCCTCCTCCATCCGGTGCTCGACCACCAGCTTTGCCAGGAAGCCGCAGTCCATCCGACGCGCCACATCGTGCCTTGCCGGGATCGACAGGAAGGCGCGGGTGTCGTCGTTGAAGCCGACGGTGTTGTAGAAGCCCGCCGTCTCGGTCGTCTGTTCGCGGAACCGGCGCATCCCTTCGGGACTGTCGTGGAACCACCAGCTGGGCCCCAGCTTCAGCGCCGGATAGTGCCCCGCCAGCGGGGCCAGTTCGCGGCTGTAGGAGGTCTCGTCGAGCGTAAACAGGATCAGGGTCAGGCGCGTGTCCGACCCGAACCGGTCCAGCAGGGGTTTGAGCGCGCGCACATAGTCCGTCTGTGTCGGGATATCGCAGCCCTTGTCGCGGCCGAACCGCTCGAACACCGTCGCCGAATGGTTGCGGAACGATCCCGGGTGAAGCTGCATCACCAGACCGTCCTCGACCGACATCGCCGCCATCTCGGTCAGCATCTGGCCCCGGAACAGTTCGGCGTCGGCAGGCGTCGCAGGGCCCGTCGAGACGCGGGCGAACAGGGCCTGCGCCTCCGCCTTCGACAGGTCGGCGGTGAAGGCGGTCGGGTGGCCGTGGTCGGTCGAGGTCGCGCCCATCGACGCAAAGAAGGCCCGCCGCGCGCGGTGCGCGTCCAGGTATCCGTCCCAGGTCAGGGTGTCGAAGCCGGTCTGGTCGGCCAGGATCTTCAGATTGTCGCGGAAGCCTTCGTAATCGGGATCGACCACCGGATCGGGGCGATAGGCGGTCAGCACCCGACCCGTCCAGCCCGAGGCCGCAATCGCCTTGTGATGGTCCAGGGTGTCGATCGGCGACTCCGTCGTCGTGATCACCTCGATGTTGAACCGCTCGAACAGGGCGCGCGGCTTGAAGGCGTCGGTCTTCAGGGCCGCGTCGATGACGTCGTAATAGTGGTCCGCCGTCTCGGCCGACAGCCGCACATCGATGCCGAACGCCTCGGCATAGACCCAGTCGTGCCACATCCGCGACGGCGTGCCCCGGAACAAGTGATAGTTCGATGCGAACCGCCGCCAGATCGCCCTCGGATCGGTCTCGACCGGGCCGCCGTCGGCACGCGGAACGCCCAGATCCTCCATCGCCATCCCCTGCGAATGCAGCATGCGGAAGACATAATGGTCCGGCGTGATCAGCAGCTCGGCCGGGTTGGCAAAGTTTTCGTTCAGCGCAAACCACGACGGGTCCGTATGCCCGTGCGGGCTGATGATCGGCAGGTCCTTGATCTGCGCATACAGCCGACGCGCCACACCGCGCGTGTCGGGGTCGACAGGGAACAGCCGGTCGGGATGCAGGCGAAGGGGCTGGGTCATCGCGGGGCTTCCACAGGCAGGGTTACGGGAGCGAGGCGGGGCGTGAGCGTGTGGATGACCGCCAGGGCAACCAGATAGGTGCCGCCGGCGAACAGCAGTAGCGGGACATAGCTTCCTGTCGTTTCCAGGGTCCAACCCGCGAACTTCGCGATGAACATGCCCCCGACTGCACCGCCGGCCGATCCCACTCCGACCACGGTGGCGACGGCGCGCTTGGGAAAGACGTCGGAGACCAGGGTGTAGAGATTGGCTGACCAACCTTGGTGGGCTGCAGCGGCCAATCCGATGATAGCGACCGCGACCAGGAGATTGTCAGCGAACACCGCGAAGGAGATCGGCGTGACACAGACCGCACATAGCAACATCGTCATCTTGCGCGCGCGATTCACGGACCAGCCCGCCTTCATCAAACGTGACGACAGCCACCCGCCACCGACGCTTCCCACATCGGCAAGGAGATAGACGGCGACAAGCGGCGGGCCAAAGGTCTTCAGATTCAATCCATAGGTCTTCGCGAAAAAGTCAGGCAGCCAGAAGAGAAACAACCACCACACGGGATCGGTCAGGAATTTGCCCAGCAGAAAGGCCCAGGTCTCGCGCTTGCGCAAAACCACGCCCCATCCGGCCTTGCCGGACGGATCTTCCGGATCGCTGTTGATTACGGCGAGTTCTGCGGCGTTGACCCGCGGATGCGCTTCGGGCTGCCGATAGACCAGAAGCCATATCGCCAGCCAGATGAAGCCCGACAGTCCGGTGATGATGAACGCAGCCCGCCACCCCCACGCCATGACGATGAACGGGATGATGATGGGTGTAAGCAAGGCCCCGACATTGGAACCGGCATTGAAGATGCCTGCCGCGAGGGCACGCTCCTTGCGCGGAAACCATTCCGAGACTGCCTTGATCGCGGCTGGGAAGGCACCGGCCTCACCAAGCCCCAAGGCAAACCGGGCGATGGCGAACTGAACCACCGACGTCGCACCCGCATGCGCGACCGCTGCCAGGCTCCAGGCCGTCACGGCGATGGCGAACCCCATCCGGGTCCCGATCATGTCGAGCACCCTGCCAAAGCACAGCAGGCTCGCGGCATAGGCCGCCTGAAACCAGAAAACGATGTTGGCGTAGTCTATCTCGTTCCAGCCCAACTCGGTCTCGAGCAGGGGCTTGAGGACGCCCAATACCTGTCGATCGACGTAGTTGATCGTGATGGCGAAAAACAACAGTGCGCAAATCGTCCAGCGGAAACGGCCCGCCCGTTCAGTCGGAAAATTGCCGTCGCTGTCTGTGGTCATTACCCGCCCCTGTATCGAGCGCGCCTGTCGCCGCGCGCCTTGCTTGAGTCTGTCGCGTCACCAGCTGTGCATGGAGCCGTCCTCGAGACGGTTCACGGGCAGATAGGCGGGCGCGTACGGATGCTCGGCCGCCAGGGTCTCGTCGATATCGACCCCCAGACCCGGCTGATCTCCGGGATGCATCGTGCCGTCAGCAAAGCTGTAGGCGTGCGGGAAGACCGCATCAGTCTCCGGCGTATGACGCATATATTCCTGGATACCGAAGTTCGGGACCGACAGGTCGAAATGCAGGGCGGCGGCCATCGAAACCGGCGACAGGTCCGTGGCGCCGTGGCACCCGGTCCGGACGCCATAGATGTCCGCCAGCGCAGCGATCCGGCGCAGATGGGTGATCCCCCCGGCATGGACGACCGTGGCCCGGATGTAGTCGATCAACCGCTCCTCGATCAGTTGCTTGCAGTCCCAGATCGAGTTGAAGATCTCCCCGACCGCCAGGGGGCTGGTCGTATGCTGGCGGATAAGCCGGAATGCCGCCTGATCTTCTGCCGGCGTCGCGTCCTCCAGCCAGAACGGCCGATAGGGCTCCAGATCCTTGCCCAGCCGCCCGGCTTCGATCGGGGTAAGCCTGTGGTGGATGTCGTGCAGCAGGTGGACGTCCCACCCCAGCGTTTCCCGCGCCGCCTTGAACAGGGGCTCGACGGAGCGGAGGTATTTCTCGGTCGACCACAGGTTCTCGGTCGGCAGATCGGCGTCAGCGGGCTCGTAATAGCCGAAGGTCTTGGACACCCCATAGGTGGACGCCAGCCCCGGCACCCCGGACTGCAGCCGGATGGCCTTGTAACCCAGGTCCGCATAGCGCTGCGCTTCGGCGATCGTTTCCTCCACGGTCGTGCCGTTGGCGTGGCCATAGACCAGCACATTGTCCCGACAGGCCCCGCCCAGCAGTTGATACAGCGGCAGTCCCGCCGCCTTGGCCTTGATGTCCCACAAGGCCATGTCGACGGCGGCGATGGCGGACATCCCGACCGGCCCCCGCCGCCAGTAGGCACCCTTGTACAGATACTGCCAGGTGTCCTCGATCCGGTGCGCGTCGCGGCCGATCAACAGCGGAACGACATGGTCGGTCAGATAGCTGGCGACCGACAGTTCACGCCCGTTCAGGGTGGCGTCGCCGACCCCGATCAGACCGTCCTCCGTCTCGATCTTGAGCGTCACAAAATTGCGGCCGGGACAGGTCACGATGACCTTGGCGCTTCTGATCTTCAACTGGTCCACGCTGCACTCCTTCGACAATCTCATCCGGCCCAAAGCTGCACCCGCAGACTCAGCCGCCCTTTTGGTAGCGCTCACAAACAGAACGGAGGCATGACTTGTCAACCGCTTCCCTCCAATTGTCGGAGTTATTTTCGCCGGCAGGAACCAAGGCTTCATGTTCCGTCGAACTCGGATAGCGTGAGTTGGCGTGGGCATCAGACCACGCTAATTTCCGATAGGGTACCAGCGGCCCCGCGTGCGTAGGCAAAAGCATCAACCCCTTCCGCTACTTCGACAGTTCGCCAGAGGTGAGCCGAACGGTGGTGATGATGTACGTGAAATACCCGCTGGCACTCCGCAACATGGAGGACCTGCTGGTCGAGCGCGACATCGACATCTGCCACAAGACGGTGCGCCTGTGGTGGAACCGGTTCGGCCCGATGTTCGCCGCCGAGATCCGCAGGAAGCGGGTTCAGCGCATGCGATCGTTCACCCACTGGCGATGGCGCCTCGATGAGGTCTGCGTGAAGATCAACGGCGAGATGCACTACCTCTGGCGGGCCGTCGACCAGTAGGGTGAGGTGCTGGAGTCCTTTGCCAGCAAGACCAGAGACAAGGCGGCGGCGCTGACTTTCATGAATAAGATCATGAAGCGGCATGGTCGCGTGAACACTTCAAATCAGGATCGCCACCTCATCAGCCGAGAGACATACAAAGCCCAGCGCTCGGCCGCCTTCGCCGAGTGGAAGACGCTCGCCGCATAGGACACGCTTCCCCTGCCCGGACTCAGCTCAGTGGAGACAAGTTGCCGTTGGACTGACAGCACCGTCCGAGCGCTTGGTGCCTGCCGGCGGTTGTTCGCAGTCAGGTGAAGTGGCTTAGCGTGGGGACACGGGCGATCCTCAAGAACAACAGGGTCATTAAAAATGCAATCGATTGCAAATCTAGCCATGCCGCATTCGTGGGGCGAATTTTTCGGTGCCGACAGCTTAGCTCGGCCCGACCGCAGACCGGCCCTACCCTTTTCCCGACTTCAGGCTGCTTGGGTTCCTGTCACGCCGCGTCGATGGACTGGAATTTCAGGCCTGATGAGATACTTTGGAGCTGGGAATGGGGGGCTCCGCTAGAGCATTTTCCGATCAGTCTGCGTCATAGCCTGCGGCTGCGAAGTGGTTTGCGCATTCGCGGGGTGAGTAGGTCTGGATGATCCGGGCGATGGCGTCCCAGAGTTGATCGATTGATCGGGCGGCGGCTTTTCTCAGCAGCGCCTTGAGCTTTGCGAAGGCGTTCTCGATTTTGCGAAGGCGTTCTCGATAGGGTTGAGGTCGGGGCTGTAGGGCGGCAGGAACAGCAGCCGTGCGCCGACGGCCTCGACGCGTCCCTGATCGGCGTGCTCTTGTGGGCAGCGAGGTTGTCCATGATCACGACGTCGCCGGACCTCAGGGTGGGGGCCAGCACCTGCTGGACGTAGGCCAGGAACCATGCCGCGTTCATCGGGCCGTCCAGCACCATCGGGGCTGTCATGCCGCTCAGGCGCAGAGCCCCTACGAAGGTGGTGGTCTTCCAGCGGCCGTGCGGCACGCTGCACCTCAGCCTCTGGCCGCGCGGAGCCCGCCCGTGACGGCGGGCCATCTTGGTGGAAGCGCCCCGTCGGCGCATGCGCCTCCACGTCGATGAACACCAGCCGCTCGGGGTCGAGGTCCAGTTGGCCGTCGAACCAGGCCTGTCGCCGGATCAGGACATCGGGACGACTCTGCTCGTCCGCGTACGCCGACTTTTTTTAAAGCGTGATCCGGCGGCGTACGAAGAACCGCCACAGGCTCGACAGGCTGGTCGCCACGCCCTATTCGGCCAGAGCCGCGCGCAGTTCCGCCAGCGTGATGTCGCTCTTGCGCTCGACCAGACCCAGGATCAGGTCCGCGTAGCCTTCGATCCGCCCCGAGCGACGATCACCGCCCAAAGGCCCGGGCCGCAAATCGCCCTGTGTCCTGGCCCGCGAGCGCCAGCGGATTGCGCTCGCGGCGCTGACCCCAAAACGGGCCGCCGCCTGACGACACGACATCCCACCATCAATCGCAGCGATCACACGATCGCGCAGATCTACCGAAAGCGCCTTGCTCATTCATGCTGGCCTCCGCCCCCAGCATCAAGGTTGAATCAGAACCCGGTCGCCTTGGGAATCCCCAACGATTCAATCAGGTCGCCAAATGCTCTAGCGTGGCCATATGGCCAAGAGCACCAACCGGTACCGTTACTTCGACAGCTCGCCGGAGGTGATCAGGAGGCGCTGTCAGGGAAACTTGCGGCAATTCAGAGGCCCCTACCCCAGGCCTAGATCAGGCAACGGCGGCCGCCCACGCGGCATCCGCGTCGGCGCAACAGCGGCGAAGAGTGGATCTGCTGAGCAAATGGCGTTGGATGTTGAAGGGTGTTGACAGGTTAACTGCGCCAAGTCGAAAACCGCCCTACCCTGCCGAAATCAGGCCACCGCCGCCGCCCACGCAGGGGCCGCATCGGCGCGGAAGCGGCGAAATGTCGGTCTGCTGATCAGAAGGCGCTGGATGTTGAACGTGTTGTAAATCGCCGCGTGGGTAATGAGGAATTCCTGGGCTGAGGCTTGGGATTTGAACCGCTGCTGCTGGCGTTCTCGCCGTCGGATCGAGAGATGAGAGTTCTCCGCTCAATTGTTCTCACGAAGTCGTCCAGGTCGATGAAGGTGACGAAGATCCAGCTGGTTGAGCGCCGCGCCGTAGGACAAGAGACCGTCGGTCGTGATCGTATGCGGCTTCACCGGCGGGTTATGTAGAAAGCGTCGGAGAAGCCTCAGCGCCGCCTCTGTGTCCCGCCGGCGCTGGACCACGAGGTCCAGGACCTCGCCTTCATCATCGACCGCGCGCCACAGATACATGCGAATTCCACCGATCAAGCACACCATCTCGTCCAAGTGCCAGCGTGGCGACGGTGCGGGACGGTTCCACCTCAAACGCCGCGCAATCAGCGGCCCGAACTTGATCGTCCACCACCGGATTGTCTTGTATCTAACGTCGATCCCCCGCTCGGCGAGAAGCTCCTCGACATCGCGAAAGCTGAGGCTGAACCGGAAATACAGCCACACGGCATGACGGATCACATCCGCCGGGAACCGGTGACGCTTGAACGAAATCGGCTTCCCGAAATATCTTCTCCGCCAGCGGCCAAACGCCGAGTTACCGGAGACCTTTTAGCGTTCGCCTGACAGCACCCCACCCAGTCGCGGAATTGTCTCTGCCGGTTCGGGCGGGAAACAGAGACGGTTTGCTGGCGACGTCGGCCAGCTAGGCAGGTGTTGCTGTTATAGCACAAACGGGCTCAAGTAGACGACGCTGAACCGCCCAACTCAACGGGATGGGGATTTTTTCACCAGCCTGGCGATCGTCGCCGGATCCAACCGACCGCACAGAATCGCGTTCTGGATGCCTGGGGCCAAGAAGACCCAGTCGATCTTGCTGACCTCGATCAAGGGGCTCCTGCGCCGACCTAACGCGAGACAGCTGGCGCCAAGGCCGGCCGCGATGGCTTGAACGCGTCATGAGCGACAGGCTGAACGCAAAAACGCCGCCCGGTTAGGGGCGGCGTTTGTGATCTTGGGTGCGGGAGCAGGATTTGAACCTGCGACCTTCAGGTTATGAGCCTGACGAGCTACCGGGCTGCTCCATCCCGCGGCAAGAGCGGCGTTGTGAAGGAAGATGTTCGAGAGATA
>NZ_JBIIAY010000016.1:0-36328 GCF_044239655.1 Brevundimonas sp. | reverse complement strand
GGGTCAAGGGCGACGTCGGCATGGCGGGGGTCGCGATCGACTCCATCCTGGACATGCGCACCCTGTTCGACGGCATCCCGCTGGACCAGATGTCGGTGTCCATGACCATGAACGGCGCCGTCCTGCCGATCCTGGCCCTCTATGTCGTCGCCGCCGAGGAACAGGGCGTGCCCCACGCCAAACTGACCGGGACCATCCAGAACGACATCCTCAAGGAGTTCATGGTCCGCAACACCTATATCTATCCGCCCACGCCCTCGATGCGGATCATCGCCGACATCTTCGCCTGGACGGCGAAGGAGACGCCGAAGTTCAACTCCATCTCCATCTCCGGCTATCACATGCAGGAGGCGGGGGCCTCGGCGGACATCGAGCTGGCCTACACCCTGGCCGACGGGATCGAATACCTTCGCGCGGGCAAGGCGGCGGGCATGTCGATCGACGCCTTCGCCCCGCGCCTGTCCTTCTTCTGGGCCATCGGTATGAACTACTTCATGGAGGTGGCCAAGATGCGCGCCGGCCGCCTGCTGTGGGCCGAGGCCGTGCGCCGTGAAGGCGGGGTCGATCCCAAATCCCTGTCCCTGCGCGCCCACTGCCAGACCTCCGGCTGGTCGCTGGCGGCCCAGGACGTGTTCAACAACGTGCCCCGCACCATGGTCGAGGCCATGGCGGCGGCGGGCGGCCAGACCCAGTCCCTGCACACCAATGCGCTCGACGAGGCGCTGGCTCTGCCCACGGACTTTTCGGCGCGGATCGCCCGCAACACCCAGATCCTGCTCCAGACCGAGACCGGCCTGACCCGCACCATCGACCCCTGGGGCGGCTCCTACTACGTCGAACGGCTGACCCACGAACTGGCCGAGAAGGCCCGCGCCCACATGGCCGAGGTCGAGGCCCTGGGCGGCATGGCCAAGGCCATCGAAGCCGGCATCCCCAAGCTGCGCATCGAGGAATCCGCCGCCAAGACCCAGGCCCGGATCGACACCGGCAAACAGACGGTCGTCGGGGTGAACCGCTATCTGAACGACACCCCCGACGACATCCCGATGCTGAAGGTCGACAATGCGGCGGTGCTGGCGGCGCAGATCGACAAGCTGCAACGCCTCCGCGCCGAACGTGACGAAACGGCGGTCCAGGCCGCGCTGACCGCCCTGACCGAGGGCGCAAGGGGGACCGCCAACCTGCTGGAATTGTCAGTCCAGGCGGCCCGCGCCCACGCCACGGTCGGCGAGATCTCCGACGCGCTTGAGGCTGCCTTCGGTCGCCACGTCGCCTCGGTGAAGACGGTTTCGGGCGTCTATTCGAAAGAGGCCGGAGGTGACACGCGGTTCGCTCGCGCCCGCGACATGGTCGCCACCTTCGTCGAGAACGACGGCGGCCCGCCCCGCATCCTGATCGCCAAACTGGGCCAGGACGGCCACGACCGGGGCCAGAAGGTGATCGCCACCGGCTACGGCGACCTCGGCCTCGACGTCACGGCGGGCTCCCTGTTCCAGACCCCGGCTGAGGCCGCCCGCGATGCGGTGGCGAAGAACGTCCACGCCGTCGGTGCCTCGTCGCTCGCCGCCGGCCACCTGACCCTGGTGCCGGAACTACGCGCCGAGCTGGAGCGTCTCGGACGGCCCGACATCATGATTGTGGTCGGCGGGGTGATCCCTCCGTCCGACGTCCAGCCCCTGATCGACATGGGTGCCGCCGCCGTCTATCCGCCCGGCTCGACCGTGGCCGACACGGCCGTCGACCTGATCGAGAAGCTGAACCAGCGCCTTGGCTACGCCCAGCCCGTCCCGCAGAAAGAGCCCGCATGATCGGCAATCTGAACCACGTCGGGGTCGCCACGCCCTCGATCGCCGAGTCGATCAAACTGTATCGCGACATCCTGGGGGCCACGAAGATCGGCGAGCCGTTCGACCTGCCGGCCCAGGGGGTGAAGGTCTGTTTCATCGACACCCCGACGGCCCAGATCGAGCTGATCGAACCCTATGACGAGACCAGCCCCATCGTCGGCTTCCTGGCCAAAAACCGGTCCGGCGGCCAGCACCACGTCTGTTTCGAGGTCGCCGACATCCACGCCGCCGTCGCCGAGATGCGCGCCAAGGGCGTCACCATCCTCGGCACAGGCGAGCCCCGCATCGGCGCCCACGGCACCCCGGTCGTCTTCCTGCATCCCAAACAGATGGGCGGCGTCCTGATCGAGCTGATGGAAGCGCCGAAGGGCGCGCATTAATACCACCCCGCATCCCGCAGGGCCTTGGCATACCGCCGGCTCACCGGTGCCGTCACCCCGCCCTCCAGCGCCAGCGTCGCCCGCCCGTCGCCCCGGCTGACGTCGCGCACGGCGTCGCGCGCCACCCACCAGCTGCGGTGCGTCTGGGCCCCCTCCAGCCCTTCCAGCTCCTCCAGCGCATCAGACAACCGCATCAGGATCAGGTCCGAACCCCGGTCGGTATGGATGCGCAGGTAATGATCCTCCGCCTGGACCGCGCGGATCGCGGCACCCCTCAGCTTCGGCGGCAAACGGTCGGGAAAGCGGGCGGGCGCGGCGCCGGCCGGGGCGGCATGGGTCTGGACCGGCTGGGCCTTGGCCAGAAAGACATTGAGCGTGCTCATGGTCAGGGTGATCAAGACGACCGGACCGACCATCAACGGCAAGGCCATCAGGGGATAGATCCGCCCCGTGAACACCAGACCGGTGACCAGCCACACCATCACCGACACCGGGCCGGAGATGGAGGCGGTCAGGGCCGCCACGGTTAGCCAGGGCCGGTCGTCCAGATCGACCCACCGCTGGACCAGCCAGGAACAGACCTGTCCCCACAGAGCGCCCGCCAGCATGACCGGAACCCAATAGACCAGCCGCATCCACATCGGTGCGTCGACCGTGCCGAAGGCCCCCGAGAATGCGAGCAGACCCCCGGCCGCCGCCGCCACGACGAGGCCCCGCGCCAGCCCCAGGGTGACGGGACGCCGAGTAGCGGGTCGCGGAGCAACCGGCCGCGCCGCCACGCTCTGTTGGGGAATCGGGTTGTTCGTCATTGCAATCGGGGGCGCTTGGTCGTCATGGTTGGGGGAGTAAGGCTTTGAGACCACGAAACGGCCCCGGAATGAAGCGCATCCTCGCCCTCGTCGCAATCGCCCTCACCGCCGCGTCAGGCAGCGCCTGGGCGCAACAGACCGGGCGCGTGCCCGTGCCGCCGCCGACGCGACCCGGCGGCAACCCCGTTGTGGCCCCCGGACCGGGCCCCGTCGGGCCGGCCGTGCCGGCGCCGTCCAACGGATCGACCCGCCCCTCGGCCGTACCCATGCCCAGCCAGCGGCCGCCCTCGACCGGTCGCCCGGCCCAGACCTCCCTGTTGCTGGAGTTCGAGACGCCGCAACCCACCGGCCGGGTCGCCGTCGCCATCTATCGCGACGCCGACAGCTTCCGCCGCAACCGCAGCCCCATCCGCACCCTGATGCTGACCCGCAACCGCAACGGCCAGATCACCGCCTTCGTCCAGGGCCTCCAGCCCGGCCGCTATGCCATCGCGGCGTTTCAGGACGTCGACGGCGACGGCGAACTGGGCAAGGGGGCGTTCGGCCTGCCGCGCGAGCCGTTCGGCTTCTCCAACAACGCCCGCGCCCGCTTCGGCCCGCCCTCGTTCGACAGCGCCGCCTTCGCGGTCGGAGCCACCGGCACGACCCAGCGCATCATCCTGCGCAACCCGATGAACGCCATCCTGCGCTGAGGCGACGCGACTCACCTCCACACTCGCGAAGGCGAGTGGGGAGGACAGATCGGCGTCTTCGCCGATCAGGAGGGGGCGACACGATATCGAAGGCGAGGACTGCGTGAAGCCCCGCAGGCGGCCAGAATTCCCCACCATCCAGACCGAGTCGCCCCCTCCTGGCTGCTCCGCAGCCTGTCCTCCCCATCGCCCTTCGGCGATGTGGAGGTGAGCCGGTGACGACGGCGGCCGGCCGCCCTATGCTGGTCGCCATGTCCGACACGATCGCCGAAGCCGCTGAAACTGACCGTCCCCTGACCCAGGACGGCCCGCCGCTGCGGCTCTATCTGATCGACGCCTCGGCCTATATCTTTCGCGCCTATCACGCCCTGCCGCCCTTGACGCGCAAGTCCGACGGACTGCCGGTCGGGGCGGTCCAGGGCTATTGCAACATGCTGTGGAAGCTGCTGCAGGACATGAAGGGCGCCGACGGGCCGACCCATCTGGCCGCCATCTTCGACCATTCGGAAAAGACGTTCCGGAACGACCTCTACGACCAGTACAAGGCCAACCGCTCGGCCCCGCCCGAGGACCTGATCCCCCAGTTCCCCCTGGTGCGCGAGGCCACCGCCGCCTTCGGCGTCCATTGCGTCGAACTGCCGGGCTACGAAGCCGACGACCTGATCGCCACCTATGCCTGCAAGGCGCGCGACGCGGGCGGCGAGGCCGTCATCGTCTCGTCCGACAAGGACCTGATGCAGCTGATCGGGCGCGGCGTCGTCATGTACGACCCGATGAAGGACCGTCGCCTGGCCGAAGAGGCCGTGATGGAGAAGTTCGGCGTCACCCCCGACAAGATGGTCGATCTCCAGGCCCTGATCGGCGACAGCGTCGACAACGTCCCCGGGGCCCCCGGCATCGGCCCCAAGACGGCGGCGCAGCTGCTGGACGAATACGGCGACCTCGACACGCTTCTGGAGCGGGCCGGCGAGATCAAACAGCCCAAGCGCCGCGAGACCCTGATCAATTTCAGGGACCAGATCCTGCTCAGCCGCGAACTGGTCCGCCTGACCTGCGACGCGCCGGCACCCGAGGCCATCGAGGATTTCGCCGTGCGCGATCCCGATCCGGCGACCCTGTCCGCCTTTCTGGAGTCGATGGAGTTCCGGTCCCTGCTGCGCCGGGTCGGCGACGGCAAGACGGCGGCCCACGATGGCCAGGCCTTCACCGCGCCCCAGAACCGCCCGGCTCCGCGTGTGCCGACGGCCCCCGTCATCTCGCCCCGCTACGCCCCCCAGGCCGTCAACGCCGACGTCGAGGCTCACGTCTTCGACCACGACTCATACCAGTGCATCCAGACGCTGGAGGCGCTCGACGCCTTCATCGCCCGCGCGACTCTAGCCGGCGTCGTCGGCTTCGACACCGAGACCGATGCCCTGTCCGCCACCCACGCCGGGCTCTGTGGTGTGTCCCTGGCCATCGGCCCGAACGACGCCGCCTACATTCCCCTCACGCACGAGCACCCGCCGATCGCCGGCGCAGGCGGTCTGGATTTCGGAGACACCCCGGATACCCGCGAGCCTCTGACCCAGCTGGACAAGCCCACCACCCTGGCCCGGCTCAAGACCTTGCTTGAGAACCCCGGCGTCCTCAAGGTCACCCAGAACGGCAAATACGACCTGGCCGTCATGGCCCGTCGCGGCATCCGGGTGTCGCCCATCGACGACACCATGCTGATCTCCTACGTCCTCGAAGGCGGCCTGCACGGCCACGGCATGGACGAGCTGGCCCGGCTGCATCTGGGCCACGACCCCATCCCGTTCAAACAGGTCGCGGGCACCGGCAAGGCCCAGAAATCCTTCAAGCACGTCGAGCTGAAACCCGCGACCGCCTATGCCGCCGAGGACGCTGACGTCACCCTGCGGCTGTGGCGCATCCTCAAGCCCCGGCTCGCCAAGGCCGGCCTGATGACCGTCTATGAGACTCTGGAACGCGGGATGCCCGCCGTCCTGGCCGCGATGGAGCTGGAGGGCATTCGCGTCGATCCCGACCGCCTGCGCCGCCTGTCGTCGGAGTTCGGCATCCGCATGGCCGAGCTGGAAGTTCAGGCCCACGAGATCGCCGGCCGCCCCTTTTCGATCGGCAGCCCCAAACAGATCGGCGAGCTGCTGTTCGGCGAGCTGAACCTGACCGGCGGCAAGAAGACCGCGTCCGGCCAGTGGGAGACCGGTGCCGCCACGCTGGAGACCCTCGCCGAAACCCACCCCCTGCCCCGCGCCATCCTCGACTGGCGCCAGCTGTCCAAGCTGAAAGGCACCTATACCGACGCCCTGGTCGCGGCGATGGACGAGGCCACGAACCGGGTCCACACCTCCTATCAACTGGCTGCCGCGACCACCGGCCGCCTCGCCTCGTCGGACCCCAACCTGCAGAACATCCCGGTCCGGAACGAGATCGGCCGCCAGATCCGCCAGGCCTTCATCGCCGCCCCCGGCAATGTCCTGATCAGCGCCGACTATTCCCAGATCGAGCTGCGCCTGCTGGCCCATATCGGCGACATCCCCGAGCTGAAGCGCGCCTTCAAGGCCGGGCTCGACATCCATGCGGCCACCGCGTCAGAGATGTTCGGCGTCCCCGTCGAGGGCATGCCCGCCGAGACCCGCCGCCGCGCCAAGGCGATCAATTTCGGCATCGTCTACGGCATCTCCGCCTTCGGTCTGGCGGCCCAGCTGGGCATCGATCAGGGCGAGGCCGGGGCCTATATCAAGACCTATTTCGAGCGCTTCCCCGGCATACGCGACTATATGGACAAGACCCGCGCCGAGGTCCGGGCGAACGGCTTCGTCTCGACCATCTTCGGCCGCAAGATCCACATCCCGGCCATCCACTCCAAGTCGGGCGCCGAGCGCCAGTTCGGCGAACGCGCCGCCATCAACGCCCCGATTCAGGGCGCCGCCGCCGACATCATCCGCCGCGCCATGATGCGAATGCACTCAGCCCTGGCCGAGGCCGGTCTATCGGATGTGAAAATGCTGCTCCAGGTCCACGACGAACTGGTATTCGAGGCGCCCGAGGCCCTGGCCGACCGCGCCATGACCGTCATCCGCCGCGTCATGGAGACGGCCGACGAACCCGCGATCAAGCTCAGCGTCCCCCTGGTCGTCGACGCCCGCGCCGCCCTCAACTGGGACGAGGCGCACTGATCATTCTGCGGGAACCGGCGTCCCCTGCCGCAGTCCCGTCGGATCGAGGAATTTCAGGTTCTCCTCGCGCACCCTGGCCGCCGCCTCGTCATAGAGGAACGGCAGGAACGCATAGCGACGCCCGCGCGTCACCGGCGTCGCCTCGTGCAGCAGCGAGCAGGAGAACACCACCGCCCCGCCCGGCGGCGGCCTCAGTGTCGTCGCCCCATACTCGGGAAACCTCAGATCGCCGCCGTCGAAATCGTGGTTCAGGTTGATCGAGACCGCGAACCGCCGGTGCGCCGTGCCCTTGGTCGTATTGTCCCGGTGCGGCCGGAAATAGCCCCCGGTCGCCGCGTCATAGGTGGCCACCAGATAGCGTTCGATCCGCGTCGCCTCATACTGGAACGCCTTTTTGATCTCGGGCACCAGACGCCGCGCGATCCGGGCCCGCGCGGCGGTGACCAGTTGCTGATCCTCGATCAGGACGTCGGAGCGCTTCTTGTGATTGGGGTCGGTCATCAGCCGGGTGACCCCGTCGACCTCGCGCATGAAGCCCGATTCCTGCCCCCCCATCCTGTCGTAGTGGTCGATCAGCACCTGACAGAAGCCGGGTTCGAAGATGCGCGGCAGGATCAGGACCGGCGCATGCGACGCCACCCCCGCATGCCGATCCGGCGGCGGCAGATGATCCAGCCCGGCCAGCAGTTCCTCGGCGCGATCCGGCCCGGCACAGGCCAGCACCCGCATCGACGGATCGATGACGATCCACTGCGGCGGGCCGTCCGGCACCTGGATCAGCTCCCGTACCGCCCCGGAATCATAGAGCCACCGCACCCCCGGCATCGCATCCGGCAACCGCCCGCGCCACTGCGGCCGATCGGGCAACAGGCCGAAAAAGCTGCGGCTGTCGTCGTCGAATTTCGCCCGGTGCCGGGCCGCCAGCGCCGTCGCCGCCGCGATCTCGGCATCGCTCGCCCCACTGAGCACGGCCAGCACCAGATACCGCCCCGCTGCGGAATCGAACGCATAGTTCGGATTGGAATTCCCCGGCGCACGAAAGCTGGGAAAGGGATCACCGGTCAACAGGGCCATGTCGTAACCTGCCGCGCCCCGCGCCGCCGTTCAAGCCGCAACGGGCCTGATCGGCTCCGCGGGACGGTCCGCTCTCCAACTTCGGCCCGCCAATCCCTTGCGCCAAAAGGGATTGGACGATTCTCGAGCCCTTCGACCTGGCACCCCTCCCGGCCGTGGTAGACTGCGGCCTCGCCCGGTCTTTGACAATCAACCCACGTCCACCCCGGAGGGAACAGGAGTCCGGACTCAACGGACTCTTCGGACTCTTCGGACTCTTCGGACTCTGTTTTTCGAGTCCGGACAGTCCGCAAGCGTCAAGCGTGCTTTACGTATTCAGATGATTCAGACCTTTCGGACTCTGTTTTTCTCTGCCCCTGTTCCGTCGTGCACCCCAGGGGGCCGCCCCAGAAGCCCCCTCCCCCGTCATCCTCGGGCTTGTCCCGAGGATCCAGACTCACGGTGCCGCAGGTTGGCGATGATCTCGACGGACCCGCGTGACCCTCGGGGAACGGACGGCGTTTCTGGATCCTCGGGGCGAGCTCGAGGATGACGCCTTCAAGAAAAAACTGCCTAATCAATAGCTTGTACAAACCGTGGGGCACATTCACACCACCGCTTGCGGGCACCGCGTACACCTCTGCCGAGATCGCCCCTACTGCTCCGACCCCGACCGCCACAGGCTGCGGGTCAGGGGTTCGAGGAGGTATTGCAGGGCCGTCCGGTCCTTGAGCAGCACCACCACCTCCACCGGCATCCCCGGCCGGATGTGGCTGGCGGCGGTGCCCAGCTTGGTCATCTCCGACGGCGGGATCACCACCTCCGCGCGGTAGAAGCTTCGCTTGGTGGCCTCGTCGGTGAAGGTGTCGGCCGAGATCAGGGTGACGGTCCCGTGCAGGATCGGGGTCGAGCGGTCGCGCAGGCCCGGAAACTTGATCTCGGTCGACAGCCCGACCCTCAGGTCGTCAATGTCGACGGGATCGATCGAGGCGATGATGACCTGGTCGGCGCGGTCGGGCAGGACCTCCATCAGGGTCTGGCCCGGCTGGATCACCCCGCCGGGCGTGAAGATGGTCAGGCCGACGACCTGGCCGGTCGAGGGGCTGCGGATCTGGGCCCGGGCGATCTGGTTGCGCAGCTCGGTCTGTTTGGGCTTGAGATCGTTCAGGTCCACCTCGACCTGCCGCAGCCGGTCGGCGACGTCCTCGTCCAGCCGGGTGGTGACGCCCAGGGACTGCAGCCGGGTCTCGCCCATGGCCTCGCGCGCCCGCGCCACCTGGGCCCGCAGCGAGCCCAGCTCGCCGTCCAGGGCCGCGGCGTTGCGCTCCAGCGCCCGCACCCGGTTCTGGGGCGCGAAGCCCTGAGCCGCCAGGCTGCGCATGCCGTCCAGCTCCTCGCCGATCAGGCGGCGCTGTTCGATGTTGCTCTCGATCTGCCGCTGGAAGCCCGCGATCTGCTGGTTGAGCTGCTCGCCGCGCTGGCTGAGGACGCCCGTCTCTGTCGAGCGGCCCGAGCGGCGGGCCGCGTACTGCAGCCGCTGCAAGCGCATCGCCTCATCCGCCAGCACCCGGTCCTCGGCCGACAGGCCGGCGAACTCGGCGGGTTCGGGCACGGAACCCAGCCGGTCCCGCTCGGCGATCATCCGCGACCGCTGGGCCAGCAGGGCGATGATCTGGCCGGTGACCCCGCGCTCGCTGGCGCTGAGCTCGCCAGTGGACAGTTCCAGCAGCACCTGCCCCTGGGTGACGCGATCGCCCTCCTTGACGTGTAGGACGCTGACGGTGCCGCCCTCGCGGTGCTGGACCGCCTGACGGTTGCCGAGCACCGCCACCTGACCCTGGGCATAGGCCCCGGCCGCCAGCGGCGCGAACGCCGCCCAGCCCAGGAACAGCACAAAGAACAGGACGATGATGACGCCGCCGATGATCAGCTCGCGGCGCGGCGAGTCGGTGACCTCGACCGGGGCGGGCGCCTTGGGAGGAGTGCCCGACGACGGGATGGGCGAGGCGGTCATTGTGGGCGGGCTCCGACAGGCGGGGCGGCGGCGCGCATCTTGGCCAGGACGTCCTCACGCGGACCCTCCAGCTGGACCGCGCCGTCCTTCATGGTCAGCAGCCGGTCGACGCGTTGCAGCACCCCGGCCCGGTGGGCGATGATGACGACGGCGGCACCCCGGGCGGCGGCTTGCAGGATGGCATTCATCAGGGCGACCTCGCCCTCCTGGTCCAGGGCCGAGTTGGGCTCGTCGAGCACCAGCAGGGCGGGCGATCCGTACAGGGCCCGCGCCAGGGCGATCCGCTGCCCCTGTCCCGCCGACACCCCCTGGCCGAACGGCCCGAGCATGGTGTCATAGCCGTTGGGCAGGCGCAGGATCAGCTCATGCACCCCCGCTGCCTGGGCCGCCGCCACCGCGCCTGCGTCCACCGCCTCGGCGCTGACCCCGACCGACGAGGCGAAGCGCGAGATATTGTCCTTGATCGAGCCGGCGAACAGGTTCGGGTTCTGCGGCAGATAGCCGATGTGGCGGGCAAGCTCGTCGGAGTCGCGCGCGGAGTACTCGGCCCCGTCCAGCCGCACCGTGCCGATGGTCGGGCTCTGGGCCCCCGCCAGCACGCGGGCCAGCGTCGTCTTGCCCGATCCGCTGGGCCCGACGACGCCGAGCGTCTGTGCGGGATTGAGGGTCAGGCTGACCCCCTTCAGCTGGGGCTGTTCGGTGCCGGGCAGGCGCACGGCGATCCCCTCGACCTGAAGCCGGCCCTGGGGGGCAGGCAGGGCCGTGCGCGGCTTGTCGACGCCGGCGGTGGAGGCGAACAGCTCCTGCAACGTCGTCCAGCTGGCGCGCGCCTGAACCAGGCTGGGCCAGGCCCCGACCAGGGCCTCGATCGGGGCGACCGCCCGGCTCAGCAGGACCGAGGCGGCGATGATCGCCCCCGCCGACATCTCGCCCTTGACCGCCAGATAGGCTGCCAGACCCAGCGACGCAGATTGCAGCGCCAGGCGCAGGAACTTGATCGCGCCCGAATACTTGCCGCCGCTGAACTGGGCGTCGGCATACTGGCCGGTGGCCGAATGGCGCTGATGGAGCTGGCGGTTGATGCTGGCCTGACGCATCCCAAGGGCCCGGACGATCTCGGTCTGGCCGGTCATCCCGTCCTGACTGGCATAGGCGGCGTTGGATGACTGGATGGCCCGCTTCAGCCGGGGCCGGCTGTCGCGCTCGTTCAGCCAGGCCAGCAGGAACAGCACCGCCCCGCCCACCAGGGTCAGCACCCCGATGGCCGGGTGCAGCAGGAAACAGAAGACCAGATACAGCGGCGTCCACGGTGCATCGAACAGGGCCATCACGCCCTGGCCCGACACGGCGGTGCGGACGTTGTCGAACTCGCGCAGGGCCTGGGTCGACTGCGGCTTGCCCTGGGCATCGACCACGCGGGCCATGATGGCCGGGGCCAGCATCTTGTCCATGCGCAGGCCGGCCCGGACCAGCAGCCGCGTCCTCAGCCAGTCCAGCGCCGCCAGCGTCCCGAGCGCCAGCATGGCCACGACGGTAATGAGGACCAGGGTCGTGATCCCGCCCGTCGGCACCACCCGGTCATAGACCTGCATCATGTAGATGGTCGGCGCCAGGTACAGCAGATTGACCAGGGCGCTGAACACCGCCGCCCACACGAAATGGGTCCGGCAGGCCCGGATGGCAGCGGCCAAAGGCTCGGTGCCGGCCTTGGGTGCAGTCAGGGATTTGAACACGCGACCATTTTCGACACTTGATGACCCGGCCTTATACGCGTTTGGGGTGCATCGAGATAGTCTGTGGAATTCCACAGGGATACAAACGCACGCTTGTCGCAGGACCCTGCGCGGGGGATAGTCGCTGCGGGGTCGGGAGCACTGAAATGACCGTTCGTCGTCTTGCCCTCGTCGGGTCCGCCCTGATCCTTTCGGCTGCGGCCTGTCGCGCCGAGGAGATTGCCATGACACCGCCTGAGCCTGCTGCCTCCGACATGGCCCCGGACCGTGTCCTTGCGACGGAAGAGGTCTTCGGCCTGTATGGCCTCAGGCGCTCCGACGGCGAGGGCGTCTGCCGCATCGCCTTGAACCGCGTCCCGACCGAGGGCGGCTTCGGCGTCGTTATCGGCCGATGCGATCTTGAGGTGGTACGTGGCGCAACGGCGTGGAAGACGGTTCAGGGCGGCTTCGAGCTGCTGCGGGAGACCGGCGGCCCCTTGCGTTTCCGCCAGACCGGCGTCGATGATTTCGAGACGATCGACGGCGCCTATCGCCTGAGCCGCGCACCCATGGCCTGACCGTAGCCGGCGGAGGAACCGGCGAACGGCTTGAATGTTCTTGCCGGGCCGGTCACACAGACCCTTCCGTCCTTATCGCAAGGCTTCTCATGCGTTCTCCCTCCACCCGACTGCGCAAGGCCGTCCTGCCGGTCGCGGGCCTCGGCACACGGGTCCTGCCGGGCACCAAGACCACGCCCAAGGAACTGCTCAACGTCGTCGATCGGCCGATCCTGAGCTATATCGTCGAAGAGGCCCGTGAGGCCGGGATCGAGCACATCGTCTTCGTCACCGGTCGCTCCAAGGGTGCCATCGAGGACTATTTCGATCACCAGATCGAGCTCGAGGCCCAGTTGCTGGCCAAGGGCAAGACCGACATCCTCGACAATATGAACGCCGAACTGGCGACGGCCGGCGAGATGAGCTTCACCCGCCAGATGCAGCCCCTGGGCCTGGGCCACGCAGTCTGGTGCGCGCGCGACATCATCGGCCATGAGCCGTTCGCGGTGCTGCTGCCCGACGTCATCGTCGATGCCGCGCCGGGTGCCCTGAAACAGCTGACCGCCGCCTATGACGAGCTGGGCGGCAACATCATCGGCGTCGAGGCCGTGCCCGCCGAAGACACCCACAAATACGGCATCGTCGATCCCCTGGAGCGCGACGGTCGCCGCATCGCCATGCGCGGCATGGTCGAGAAGCCGGCCCAGGGGACCGCCCCCTCGAACCTGTCGATCGCCGGACGGTATATCCTGCAGCCCGAGATCTTCGACATCCTGCAGACCCAGCCGCGTGGTGCCGGCGGCGAGATCCAGCTGACCGACGCCATGGCCACCCTGATGAAGACCCAGGGCTTTACAGCGGTCGAGTACGAGGGCGTGACCCACGACTGTGGCGACAAGATCGGCCTGCTGCGCGCCAACGTCGCCCTGGCGCTGAAGCGCCCCGACCTCGGGACGGCGGCCCGGGCGGCACTGACACCCTACTTCAACGACTGATCGCGGGCTTGCTGGCCCAGAATACAGAAAGGCCCCGGACGTCGCCGTCCGGGGCCTTTGTCGTGATCGCGTAGGTCGCGCCTACAGATACCAGTCCTGGCCGTGGTAGAAGCCAACGCCGACATTGGGGTCCAGGTCCAGCATGAACCGGCCGGTGTGCGGCACGAACCCGTCGACGGTCGCGTCGTCCGCACCCAAGTCCACACCCTCCACCGGCAGCACCTCCGGGGCCGGAACCTTGACCGTTTCTTCCATTGCAGCACCTGAAGCGCTCCAGATGATGTCAGAGGCCACAATGTTGGTATTGTTGATCTGAATCTGGAGTTCGTTGACTCCGTTGCCACCAAGATCAACGAAGAGCGTCGAGAAGCCCCCGGTATTGACGATGCCGAACACATCCGAGGCGCCGGTCCGCAAGCCTGACAGATTGATTTTGTCTACGCCCGACTGGAAGTCGAGAATCTGGTCGAAAGTGCCGACCTGGCTGTCGTTGATATTGATATAAAGGAAGGTATCGGCCCCGGCCCCGCCAAAGAGCGTGTCGGCGCCCAGGAAACCGATGACGGTGTCATTGCCGTTTCCGCCCTTGATGGTGTCGGCCAGAACCGAGCCTGTCATAAGGTCCGCCAGATCCGAACCGTCCATGAACACGCCGATGTTCACGCCGATGAAGCTGTTGCCCTGGATCAGACGTCCTGCGGCGCTGGTTGCGAAATTGCCGGCCGCGGTCGTCGCAAAGACATAGGTTGAGCCTTCGTTCGTTCGAACGATGGACACTGCAGTCGGGTTCAGCCGGCTGAGATCGATCAGGTCAAAGCTCGGATCGAAGTCATAGAGGTTATCCAGACTGGTCGAGGTCGAATCACTGACGGCGTTGTACTGATAGATGTCGAAGCCGACGCCGCTGGAGATCGCATCGGCACCGACTCCACCGATCAGGATGTCATTGCCGCCATTGCCCTGCATCGAGTCGGCGATGCCGGAGCCAATCAGGGTGTCGGCATTGACCGAACCGACCAGGTAGATACCAAAGGTATTGTTGTAGATGAAGTCGGTGCCGTTAATGGCCCGGCGGTCGGCGGATGTCACGAAAGCGCCGGTATAGCTTTCGCTGAACACGAAGCTGGAGCCGTTATCCGTACGAATGATACTGATCGATACGGGGTTGATACCGTTGAGGTCTATACGATCGACTCCGGTCTGGAAGTCGTACAGATTGTCGATGTTATTGAAGCCATCGTTGCTGTTGTACGAATCGCTGGCTGTCGCATAGCGGAAGATGTCAGCGCCTGCGCCGCCCGAAATGGCGTCCGCTCCACCGCCACCCGTGATGATGTCGTCCCCTTCACCACCCTGGATTGGGTCTGCGCGGATCGTTCCGACCATCGTATCGGCCTCACCCGATCCGATCATATAGACGCCGAACGTCCCGTTATACAGGAAGTCCGATCCGTTCAGATTGGCGTTCGGCAGATAGAGGCGGAAGTCACCCGTAGGCGTTTCCGCAAATACCAGAGTCCCCGTCGTTCCACCGAACCGGGCCATACTGACCGACGTCGGGTTCATGGCGGTCAGATCCAGCCGATCGAGGCCGGACTGGAAGTCGGTAATGATGTCCGACGCGTTGGGAGTAGAATCGGAGGAGGCCAGGAAGCGGAAGGTGTCCGCCCCCGCACCGCCGGTCATATAGTCCATTCCGCCGGCACCGATGATGACGTCCGCACCCACGGTTCCCGTCAGCGTGTCATTGCCGCCAGTGCCGGTGATGGCAGGGCCGGTAGACGTGGTGATGATATCCCCAGCGACGATCGTGCCGGACACCCGCACCGCAAACACCCCGCTGTTCGACTGGGCGGTGACGAGCGTGTAGGCACCCACGGAGGTAAAGCTCACGGCGGTCGGCAGGAAGGCCGATATATCAATCTTGTCGACGCCGGTCTGGAAATCCTCGATCAGGTCGGAAACGATATTGGGTGTGGACTGGGAGTCCGTCGCCGCCAGGAACATGAAGGTGTCGGCCCCGGCACCCCCGGTCAGCAGATCAGTGCCTGCACCACCGACCAGCACGTCGTTGCCATCCTGTCCGAGCAGCTGATCCTGACCCAGACCGCCGAAGACCGTGTCGTTGCCACCACCGGCAAAGACGGTGTTTTCCGAAGCATTGCCAGTCAGGGTGTCGCCGAAGGCGCTTCCGAAGATGCCTTCGATGGAGTCCAGGGTGTCGCCTGCGGCGTCCCCGGTGAAGGCCCCCCCCTCAAGGGATACGGTGACGCCGGAAGCCGCCTGGGAATAGACGACATAGTCGAAACCCGCGCCCCCGCGGATGGTGTCGGTCCCCGCGCCGCCTTCGAGAAGGTCGTCCCCTGCCCCGCCGTCCAGAGTGTCGTCACCGACCAGGCCCAGCAGATAGTTGGCTCCGGCGTCGCCCGCGAGCACGTCGTTGAAGTTGGAACCGGCGAGATTTTCCACCGCGTTGAAAGTGTCACCTGTGGCATCGCCGCCCGACCCACCGGTCGCCAGGGACACGATGACCCCCGAAGCGGCCGTCACATAGCTTGCGAGATCGAGTCCGAGGCCGCCGTTGATCTGATCAGCGCCCGAGCCGCCGATCAAGGTGTCGTCGTAGTTGCCACCGTTGAGGGTGTCGTTGCCGTCGTCGCCGTTCAGCTGCGCGGCACCCAGCGCCGTCAGTGCATCGTTGCCGCCGAGCCCTCGGACGACAGTGCCTCCGCCGATCGCGCCGGTCAGGATGTCGCCGAAATTGCTTCCGTTGATCTGCTGGATGTTGATGTAGACGTCACCGGCAGCCTCGCCCGTGTTGCTGCCTGCACTGTCGAACGAGGCCGTGACCCCGGCTGACGCCGATGCATAGCTGGCGATATTGAAGCCGGCGCTGCCGTCCAGGATGTCGGCACCCAGCCCACCCTCGAGGATGTCGTCGCCGCCCGCTCCGATCAGATGGTCGTTGCCGGCGTTGCCAAGGAGCGTGTTCGCGACATCATTGCCCACGACCACGTCGTTGAAGTTGGAGCCGAAGATACCTTCAATATCGATATAGACGTCACCGAAAGCGTTTCCGGTGTTAACCGACGGGAGCAGCATGTTGATGTTCAGACCGACGGTCGATTCGGAGTATCCGGCCAGGTCGCGGCCCGCACCGCCGATCAGGACGTCAGCGCCGACGCCACCGACCAGGATGTCGTCCCCGCCTTCCCCACGCAACTCATCGTTGCCCCTTTCACCGAACAGAGAATTGTCGAAATTATTCCCGCCCAGGATGTCGTCGAAGTTGGATCCGATCACAGCCTCTATGCTGATGTAGCTGTCACCGGCGGCATCTCCCTGGTTGGCACCGGGTGTACCCAGATAGGCCTGGACGGCACCGAGTGCCGTTGCATAGGCTGCGGCGTCGAAGCCGTTCCCGCCGTCGAGCTGATCTCCACGCGGTCCGCCGTCGAGGGTGTCATTGCCATCGCGGCCGTAAAGTTGGTCGACCCCGTTGTTCAGGTAGACTGTCTGGTCGGGGTCGGCGATGAGGTTGTTGTTGCCTGCATCCCCATACAGAATGTCGTCGAAGGGAGACCCTGCAAGGTCGCGCCCGAACAGTTCGAAATAGCTGTCGCCCGCCGCATCGCCCGTGTTGATCGACGGGTTCTCCATCGAGGCAGTAACGCCCGACGTCGCCGTTTCATAGTCGATCAGATACAGGCCGCCGACCGTACCATGCAAGGCGTCGGCACCGACGCCGCCGATGAGAACAGTGTATGCTGCACCGCCGCCATAGATTGTGTCGTTGCCGCCCTGCCCCTGAAGCTGGTTAATCAGCGGGTCGTTGTTGCCGATGATGACGTCGTTGAATTCGGACCCGATGACGTCCTGGATGCTGATGAAGGTGTCGCCCGCTGCCCAGCCGGTGTTCTCGGCCTGATTGCGCAGCGAGATCGTCAGTCCGGTAGGCGACAGCAGGTAGGTGACTGTGTCCTCGTCCAGCCCGCCGTCCATGATGTCGATGCCCGCGCCCCCGATCAGAGTGTCCATCCCGGCCTCGCCGTAGAGGCGGGTGGTCGAGCCGACCTGGCCGAAGCCGTAGAGGTCGTCGGCCCCATCCCCACCCCAGAGCGAGTTGTTCTGGCCGTTGCCGGAGATATAGTCGCGAAAGGCCGAGCCGATGGCATTCTCGACCGAGACATAGATATCACCCACGGCTTCACCGGCAGGCGAACCGCCACCGGACAGATAGACCATGACGCCATCGAAACCGGGCAAGGCCACATTAGACCGGGTCGCGTTGGCGTAGGTCACGGTGTCGATCCCGTCACCACCGTCCAGGATATCCCCGCCCAAGCCGCCTTCAAGTAGGTCATTGCCGCCGAGACCGCTCAGCGTATCAGCTCCGGCTGTGCCAACCAGTGTGTCGTTACCGGCACCGCCGACCAGAACGACATCGAGTGGCCCGTCGATGGGCCTGGCCGCCGAAGGCGTATCCATGGGACTGGTGAGAACCGGCGATCCCACCAGCGGCGTCAGCGTAGATGCCGCCGAACGACGCGCCGCCGCCAGGGCAGGCAGATAATCTTCGCCTTCGATGGCACGGGCAAAACTGAAACGAAGATCGCCTGAGCGGCTGGTGAACACGGTCATCGGAGCATCGTCCCTATGAATATCGGCCCGGATAGGCAGAACCGATGTGCGCGGCAAACCTTAACAGTCGGTTTGAGGTCTCCCAGATCAATGCACGCTACCAACCCCTATGGGATTGGGCCACCACTGTTTTATCATCTGTTTGTGACCGGTCGCGTCGCGTTCTAAGCCCGACCTCGGCCTGGCCGGCAGATCTATCCGCCTACGACAAGACCGCGTTCACGCAGCAAGGCCTGGGCCGACGCATTGTCGGGCTGAAGGGCGATCAGCGCCCTCGCAAGGCGGTCCGCCTCGCCACGCTCGCCGGCAACCACAGCGGCACTGGTTAGCTCGTACAGGATCGAGAAGTCCTGAGAATACCGCCGATGCGCGCTCAGCAGCACCCGATAGCCAGCCCTGACGTCATCCTTCACTAACATCCGACCCCGCATCAGCGACGCGGCGGCGGAACGACGGATCGGCGGCTCCAACGCCATGGCCAGCACCAGGTCTCGTTCGGCGCCGGCCGCATCTCCGACGAGCTCCCGGGCCAGGGACGATTGAAGGAATATCTCCGCCGGCGACATCGACCAGGTCGAACGGACGACCGGAGATTTCGCTTCATCCTCGGCCATGGCCTCAAGGACCGACTCCCATCGCGACCGAGCCTCGGGCCACTCGGCCTTGCGAACCGCAATCCGCGCCATGCCGATCCGGGCTTCGACGCGGTATTCCGGGATCTGCGCGGCTTCGTAGTACACCTTCTCCGCCTGGGCGTGCTCGCCGAGCTCTGCGTGCATATTGGCGATCGGCAGCAGAACCGACCGGTTGCCAGGATTGATAGCTTCGACCCGCTTGAAGTTTGCCAGAGCTTCGGCCCAGGCCCCTCTGGCCATGGCCTTGCGCGCGGCGTCGCGGAATGGCCGGGCGATACGACGGCGCAAGCGCTGGATCATGCCGGTCCTCCCTCGACCGCCGAGATGTCCAGGGCAAGAACCCTGTCGGCCAAGCCGCTGTCGTCGAATACCCGGTCCCAGAACAGACCCTCGCGCTGGGCGCGCTGCCTGGCCGTGAGGCTGAGCGGCTTGCCGTAGACGACGTCCAGCATGGCCTGCTGGAACTCGCGCGGACTGGACGCCACGATCACCCCGGCGTCGCCCTGGTGATCCTCGAACGAGCGCATGGCCACCGATGTCGCGACCACCCATTTTCCGGAGCTCAGGGCCTCGGCGGTCTTGAGGTTGCTGCCGCCGCCCGCACCGATCGGCAGCAGGATGCCCTTGGCGTTCTCGCGCAGCCAGCTGAGCTCGGCGTCGGACGGATGGGGGAAGAAGTGGGTCCGGTCCCCGTAGGCTTCGGCGTGCGGCATGTAGAGGCCGGACTGGTAGATGCCGTCGGAAGCGCCGCCACAGATCGCGAACATCTTTTCCGGCGGGAAGCCGTAGAGACCGCCGCTGAGGACGTATTTCTCGAATCCCTGGATGTTCGGCGGATAGGCACTGCCGACGAAATAGAGGTACTCATTGGCTTTGAAAGCGGCGCCGTGGGGCGGGCGCTTGGCCTTGCCGGGCCGCTCGCTGCCGTTGCGCACCACCAGCGGCTTGCAGGCAGGGTTCAGGCCGCGATAGGATTGGGCGTCGGCTGCCGACACGCAGAACAGCAGATCGGCCTGCTCGGCCAGTTCGGTCTCGATGTCCAGGACCATGGCCTCGACGCGATTGACCAGTTTGCGATCCACCCCGACCCCTTCGAGGATGTCACGCTTCAGCGGCGCCTCGAAATTGTGGGACGAATAGATCAGGGCGGTGTCGGTCAGGACGCCTTCCTCGCGCAACTTTCGGACCAGGGGCCACATGAAGGGCTGCTCGATCTGGATGGCGTCGGGCTGAATGGATTCGATCAGGGAGCGGAAATGCCGATACGGCCCGCTCTGGCTCGCCGCGAAGGCACCGCTGCCCATGTCCTCGATGAAGGGCACGTCGGAATAGACTCCGCCGATCGACGAATAGGGATAGTCCCGCTCCGTCACCTTTTCGGGGCTGTAGGTCGTCGGGGAATAGACTGAGGCGTACAGATATTCGACGCCCGCCCGCTCGTAGCAGAGGCCGATCTGGGTCGTGCGCCGCTGCCCGCCGTGGACCGGCAGACGGATGGGATAGGTGCCGAGCGACAGGACTTTCATCGGGCCGCCTCCACCCAGCGATTGAGGATGCCGTAGAACAGGTCGGCCGAGTCGTCCCAGGTCACGGGCGTGTATTCCGTCAGCGACCGCCTCTCGAGTTCGGCGATCATGGTGTCGTCCGTGAAGGCGGAAACCAGGGCATCGGACCACTTCCGCAAGTCGATCGGGTCGATGTAGAGGGGTGCCGTGCCGCCGACCTCGCGCAGCGATCCCGCCTCGCTGCTGAGACAGGCCTTGCCCAGGGCCATCGCTTCGACCAGCGACAGGCCATAGCCTTCGTACTTCGACGGGAAGACCACGAACCGGGCCCTGCGGTACAACTCCGTCAGATCCTCGTCCGGGATCCCCGACAGGATCAAAACCCGGTCGGCGATCAGGGGATTGGTACGGATTTCCTGAACCAGGTTGTCGGTGTTCCAGCCCACCCGACCGACGAAGACGCACATGGCATCGTCCGGAATCGCGCCGGTCCGAACACCGTGCTCGAACGCATCGACGATGGTCCGGTGGCTCTTCCTGGGCTCGATCGTCGAGACATAGAGCAGGTATTTCTTGTCGGCCAGGGCGGTCGGGAAGCCCGGCTGGGTCCCGGCGGCGGCTTCCACGATGTCACTGCCGAGGGGCCAGGCTTCCAGTGGCATGGCCGGCAGGCGCCACTCCGACAGATGACTCGCCACATCGGCCTTGGTCGTCTCGGAGATGCAGAAGGCGTAGTCGGCCGTCCAGAACAGCTCGCCGAAATACTTCTTCAGAAGATCCACATAGAAGGGCACCACATACTGCGGGTACAGCAGCGGAATGATGTCGTAGATGATAGCCAGGTATTTGAACCCGGTCTTCTTGCGGATCTTGCGCATCCCGCGAACGTTCTTGTGTTCCCAGTCCAGACCGCCGTTGATGATCCAGGTCCTGGAATTCATCGGAACCGGGCCGGAAACCACCTGGCTGACGCTGACCAGGCTGCGGCGACCGTCGGCGTTGATGTTCACGTTGATGAAGCGGTTGTCTTCACGCAGCCGCAACAGATCGGCCACCGGCAGATCGGCCAGTCGCGATCGCAGCGCCAACACCGCCGCGGCTCCCGTGAGGTCCGTGGGCATGTCGTCCAGAATGTTGTCCCGTTCGGAGATCGACCGGTCCAGCCGCAGGCCACGCATGTCGTCCAGCGCGATCCAGCACTCGCCGGCCAGGACCCGCTCGGCGAAGGCCTGCTGGATCACATAGTACCGTTGCGTCGCCTGATGGAAGAAGCAGTACCGGACCGGCGAGGCGCAGCGACCCTCGGCGCGGCGGGCGATCTCTCGCTCGACCCGAGTGATACCGACGGGCGCGCCTCCCCACGAAATGGACGTCGTGATGTCGAAATAGATCGTCGTCATCGCGGGAGCGGACACCATCGGTCGTCGGTCATGTGAATGCGCAGGCGTAGCGACGGCTAAATCCCCCCGACCGGCCCACACATCATGGCGTAGCGACCCAAGGCACGGCTGGCAATGATCTGGACTCCAAAGATGCGCTCATCCCTCAAAGAAGCCAGTCTGGAGACATCGACCGGGGGTGCCCCTCCAGACCCGCAACACCAAAACCATCGATCGACAGGCCGATAGAACCATTCAGACCGAACAGGTCAGGCGGTCCCGTCACATCATCGTCAGCCATAGCCTGCAGCAATGCCTTGTCCTGCGCTTCCAGCGCGCCGCTTTGGAAACTCCATACAATGTCGCTCGTCGCCAAGGTGACGCTCTGCAACTGGATCAGCATGTCGTTCGTTCCGTTGCCGCCCAGATCGACGAACAGGAACGAGGCGCCACCGGAATAGGCGATGCCGAACACGTCCGAAGATCCCGTCCGGATGAAGCGAAGGTCGATCTTGTCCACGCCTGACACAAAGCCGACGATCGTGTCGGCGGCCGCCACCGACGAATCGGACGCCGCCTCATAGACAAAGGTATCCGCCCCACCCTCGCCGACCAGCACGTCCGCACCGCCTCGACCGACCAGGGTGTCGTTCCCGGCACCGCCGAAGATTGGATCCGCCAAACTTGAACCGAGCAGGATGTCGGCGTTGTTAGACCCGATCATGTAGGTCCCGTGGTTCGACCCGTACAGGATGTCCCGCCCATTGACCGCCGTGGCGCCCGCCGTGGTCAGAAAGTCGCCGGTCGGCGTCTGGGCAAAGATGAACGTGCCTCCGCTATCGCTGCGGATCAGGGTGATGGAGGTGGTCCCCAGAGCGCGGAGATCGATCACGTCGCTCCCGGTCTCGAAATCGTAGAGGTTGTCGAAGCCGGTTGTCTGATTGGATTCCGCTGCCGACTGGTAGATGTAGACGTCCGCTCCGCCTCCGCCGCCTATGGCATCGCCACCGCCCCCGCCGACGAAGACGTCGCCGATGATCGTTCCGATGAGCGAATCCGCCTGGCTGGAGCCGACCATGGTAATTCCGTGGTTGCCCCCGAACATGATATCGCGGCCATTGATGGCACGTCCGTTGGCCGTCGTCAGGAAATTGCCGGAAGCCGTGACGGCGAAAACGAACGTCGAGCCGTTCTCGGTTCGGATCATGTTGATCGAGGTCGTGCCCAGGGCGCGCAGGTCTACCAGGTCAACGCCGGTCTCGAAATCGTAGAGGTTATCGTATCCGTTGGTCTGGTTGGAATCCAGGGCCGAGGTGTAGACGAAGATGTCCGCTCCAGTCCCGCCCGAGATCGCATCGGCACCCCGACCGCCGGTCAAGATGTCATTGCCGCCGTTGCCCACGATCGGATCGGCATAGACAGAGCCGACCATGACGTCGGCACCTTCGGATCCGATCATATAGACGCCATGCAGGCTGGCGTAATCGAGGTCCACACCATTGATCTCACGCCCCGCAGCGGTCAGCTGGAAGGCGCCGGCAGGCGTTTCGGCGAACAGAATGGTGCCGCCGTTGATCCGGGCGATACTGACCGAGGTCGTCCGCAGCGCATTCAGGTCGATGCGGTCCACGCCGGTCTGGAAGTCGGCCAGATTGTCCTGCGCGGCGGCCGTCGAATCGCCTGTGTTCTCATACAGGAACACGTCGGAGCCCCCGCCCCCGATCAGGGTGTCCGCCCCGCCGCGCCCGATGATGTAGTTGGGCCCGGCCGTCCCCGTCAGGGTTTCGCCGGCCGCCGTCCCATAGATGTAGGTTGGGGCGGCCAGGTTGCCGATAAGCACGTCGGACAGAGCCACGGTTCCCCGAACACGCACGGAAAACAGCCCGGCAGCCGTCGAGCCGCTGACGACGTTGAACTCGCCTGAGGCTGCGATCGACAGGTTGGTCAGGTTCAGCGCGATCAGGTCGATCCGGTCCACACCGGTCTGGAAATCGTCGATGACGTCGTCGACGACCCCGGTGTCCACGAACGAGTCTGCGCGTGCAGCGAAACGGAAGGTATCGGCCCCCGCGCCCCCGGTTAGCAGGTCGTTGCCGCCGCCGCCGATCACGATGTCGTCGCCCGCTCCACCGAGCAGCCAGTCGGTGCCCGCCCCCCCGGTCAGGGCGTCATTGCCGTCCCCGCCGTCCAGGGTCGATCCGCCCAAGGTCGGCGCGACCACGGCATGACCCGGCACGGACACATGAAGCGCATAGGTCGACCCCGCCGCCATGGGGCCGCTGGTAAAGGTGTTGTTGGCGTTGGTCAGCCACAGGGCGACCTGGATGTAATAGGTCCCGGCGGTGGTGAAGGTGTAGCTGAGCGCCGAGTTGGTCGACTCCTCGCCGACGTCGGCCGCGTCGTCGTTCTGGGCCAGTTCGGTGCCGCCCCCGTCAAACAGCCGCAGGGTCGAGTCGAACGAAGCTCCGTCGATATCGAACCGCACCGTCGTGTTGGCCGCGACCGTGACGGCATAATATTCCACGCCCGCATGGGCTGTCGCCAGGACCGTGGCGTGGGGTATCGTCGTGGGATTGTTCACGCCATCGCGCGCCAGCAGGTCGAAGCCACCGTCCAGCGACACGGCGGTCGCAATGGTGTTGTTGGCATTGCTGGCGGCCTTGATGATGTCCGGCGCCCCGCCGCTGGTGCCTGGAGCCCCCGCGGTCAGGACGTCGTTGCCGCCCAGGCCGAAGATCGTGTCGATCCCGCCGCCGCCCTGAATGTTGTTGGCAGCACCGTCCCCTGTCAGGGTGTCGTTGAAGGTCGAACCCGCCAGGTTCTCGATCGAGGTCAGGGTGTCGGTCCCGTCCGCGCCGGTCGCCGTTCCGCTGGTCAGGTTGGCGACGACGCCGCCGTTGGCTCCGGCATAAGAAGCCGTGTCGACCCCCGCGCCGCCATCGATCGTGTCGTTGCCGAGCCCGCCCGCAAGACTGTCGTTGCCGTTGCCGCCAATCAGGGCGTCGTTGCCCAGACCGCCTTCTATGGTGTCGTTGCCGTCGCCTCCAGAGATGGTGTCGTTGCCGCCCAGACCGCGCAGGATGTCTGCGAAAGCCGTGCCCACGATGGAGTTGGCGGTGATGTCGCCGATCGCGGTGATCCCGGCTGCGGGCGCAGGCGCCGTGACGCTCTGGTCCGAGAAACGCAGCACCTCGACGTTGGAGATGGTGTCCGTACCCTCCGCACCCACAACCGTCGCGGTGGTCCCGTTCCAGGTGATCGTATAGGCCGAGCGCAGGCCGCTGAAGACCGCCGTGTCATTGCCCAGGCCGCCGTCGATGACGTCGTTGCCGTCTCCACCGGTCAGCAGGTTGTCGCCCGCGTTGCCGAACATGGTGTCGGCCCCCGACCCACCGATCGCGTTCTCGATCGCGGCCCCCACGGCGATCGAGACATTGCCCGTCTGGCCACCGATATTCGAGAAGCTGCCCTGGCGCAGGTCGATGATCTGGGTCACGCCATAGCCCGAGAAGTCCAGGGTATCGGTGCCGCCGGCGTCCCAGACGCAGAACACCAGCCGGCTCGCGCCCGAGACGGCGCTGTAATAGGCCCGGTCCGCGTTGGAGTTGAAGCCGTAGACGGTGTCACCCGTCCGGGTCGTCATGTTCGCGCCGTACAGCCGCTGGGCCGCCGCGATGTCGTCCATCAGCGGTGCCGACGCATAGGTGCTGGTGCCGAACGAACCGCCGGTGTTCGACTCGCTGAAGTAGCTCATCACCGTGTACTGGCGGGAATCCTCGTAATAGGTCGCGTCGTTGGCATAGGTGATCGTCACCCCGTCCGACGCGTTGTAGTCGGCCGGGTGGTGCAGGCCGATGGCGTGGCCGATCTCGTGCGTCAGGGTGTGCTGGCCATAGTTCAGGCCCAGCGGGTTCGGGTTGGCCGCCACCGAGATATTGACCCAGACATCACCGGCGTTGGACGTCGTCGCCGTGCTGCCGGGCCCGTAGGCGAAGGCGGCGGATCCCGCAGACCCTGCCCCATAGTTGCCGAACAGGATCGAGGCGCTGTCCGAAAAGCCGGTACCCGTATCCTGGCGCACGAAGGTGATGTTGGCCACGTCGGACCAGGCGGCCAGGGCCACCAGGGTCGCAGCGATCTGGGCCGCGTTGAACTGGGTGAAGCCCGAAGTGTCAGTGGGCATGGTCGTCGGAGCCGTGGCCCGGAACGCATAGGTCACGGTCGCGGCGGTTCCGAGGGCGCCAGACCCCCAGTGCAGGTTGTTGCGCGTGATCTGGACTGCAGCGGCATCCGTGGTCAGCGATGGCCGCGATCCGACCAGTCCGCCGCGATCGTCGGCGTTCAGGAAGGACAGGGGATCGTCGGCCGTCGGGTCGAGAACGGTATGGAATCCCCCGCAGCAGGCACAGGTCTGATAGCTGGCGATGTCTCCGAACACCCGTGTCGAAGGTCCGTCAGACACGCCGCCGCTGCCGGCAGGCGTTGCGAAATCGAGCGATGTTCCGCCCTCTGCCGTTGCGAAGCCGAACATCTGATTTCCTACTCTGAAACGCCCCGGAGATCAGCTTATCAAGCGCACCGCGTTCGGCAAGGCGCAAAGGACGGCACAGCTTGACACAGAGGGTTAACCTCGCAGCGGCGGCTTCGACCCGATTGACCGTGACAGCCGCCGCTGCGGCCGCTATCAGCCCGCGCGTGATGGAAGACAACGACCGGCAATCCGAAGATCAGGCGCGCGACGCCCAGGCCTGGGCGACGGCCAAGACCCTGGCCGAGGCCCTGCCCTATATCCAGATCTATGACCGCGAGACCGTGGTCATCAAATACGGCGGCCATGCCATGGGCGAGACCGCCGTGGCCAGACAGTTCGCCGCCGACGTCGTCCTGCTCAAGCTGATGGGCGTCAACCCGGTCGTGGTCCACGGCGGCGGGCCCCAGATCAGCGCCATGCTGGAGAAGGCGGGGGTGAAGTCGAACTTCATCGACGGCCTGCGGGTCACCGACCGCGACACCATGGCGGTCGCCGAAATGGTCCTGTCGGGCGCGGTCAACAAGGAGATCGCGCACTGGATCTCGGTCGCCGGCAAGGAAGCCGATGTGCGCGGCGTCGGCCTGTCGGGCAAGGACGCCGGCCTGCTGACCGTCGAAAAGACGACCCGCACCCGCCGCGATCCCGACAGCCTGATCGAGCATGAGGTCGATCTGGGCTTCGTGGGCGAACCGACCAAGGTCGATCCCAAGCTGATCGCCGGCCTGATCGCTTCGGAGACTGACGACTGGGTGCCGGTCATCGCCCCGATCGGGGTCGCCGAGGACGGCCAGACCTACAACGTCAACGCCGATACCGTCGCGGGCGCCGTGGCCGGCTCGCTGAACGCCAAGCGGATGCTGCTGCTGACCGACGTCAAGGGCGTGCTGGACGCAGACGGCAACCTCATCCGCCAGATGTCGGTGGCCGAAGCGCAAGGGCTGATCGACACGGGCGTCGCCACCGGCGGGATGATCCCCAAACTGCTGACGGCGATGGATGCGGTGCGCTCCGGCGTCGAGGCCGTCGTCATCCTGGACGGCCGCCGTCCCCACGCCATGCTGGTGGAGCTGTTCACTGAGCACGGGGCCGGGACGCTGGTGACGGCGTGACGCTGGACCTGTCGCACATCGACACCTGGGTCTTCGATCTGGACGACACCCTGTATCCCCGTGAGCAGGGGGTCATGGGTCTGGTCCAGGCCCGGATCAACGCCTTCATGGTGGACGCGGTCGGCCTGCCCGCCGACGAGGCCAAGGTGCTTCAGAAGCAGTTCCTCAACGAGCACGGCACCACCCTGGCCGGGCTGATGGCCAACTATGCCGTGGATCCCGAACGATTCCTGCGCGAAGTCCACGACGTGCCCCTCGACAGCCTGGAGCCCAACCCCCGCCTGGCCGATGTCCTGGCCGGCCTGCCGGGCCGCCGCTTCGTCCTGACCAACGGCGCGCGCTTTCATGCCGCCCGCGTCATGGAGCGGATCGGGATCACCGCCCTGTTCGACGGAGTCTTCGCCATCGAGGACATGGACCTGACGCCCAAGCCCGCGCCCTCGACCTATCGCCATTTCGTCGAGCGGTTCGGCATCGATCCTCACCGCGCCGTCTTCTTCGAGGACACGCCGCGCAATCTCCAGCCGGCCAGGTCGCTCGGCATGGCCACCGTCCTGATCGGCGACGGACACGGCCACGAGATCGGCCCCTGGGTCGATGCGAGCGCGCCCGATCTGCTCGACTTCCTCACGTCCTACGCACTCAAGGCCGCCGCATGACCGACCTCGCCCATCTGGAAACCGTCGTCGAAGCGGCCTGGGACGACCGCGCCGACATCTCGCCCGCCACGCACGGCGAGACCCGCCATGCGGTCGAGCAAGCCCTCGCCCTGCTGGATTCGGGCCAGGCCCGCGTCGCCACGCGCGGTGCCGACGGCGTCTGGACCACCCACCAGTGGCTCAAGAAGGCCGTGCTGCTATCGTTCCGGCTGAACGAGAACGTCATCATGCGCACCGGCGATCGTGGCCCGACCTCGCACGCTCCGGGCGTCGGCCCCTACTGGGACAAGGTGCCCAACAAGTTCGGCGACTGGGCCGCCGCCGACTATCAGGCCGCCGGCTTCCGCTCGGTGCCCGGGGCCATCGTCCGGCACGGTGCGCACATTGCGAAGAACGTCGTCCTGATGCCGTCCTTCGTGAACATCGGAGCCTTCGTAGATGAGGGTTCGATGGTCGACGCCTGGGCCACCGTCGGCTCATGCGCCCAGATCGGCAAGAACGTCCATCTGTCGGGCGGCGCCGGCATCGGCGGCGTGCTGGAACCCCTCCAGGCCAACCCGACCATCATCGAGGACGGCTGCTTCATCGGCGCCCGGGCCGAGGTCGCCGAGGGCGTCATCGTCCGCGAAGGCGCGGTCCTGGCCATGGGCGTCTATCTGTCCGGTTCGACCAAGATCGTCGACCGCGCCACCGGCGAGGTGTTCCGGGGCGAAGTGCCGGCCTACAGCGTGGTCGTTCCCGGCACCCTGCCCGACCCGAACGGCGGGCCGTCGCTATATTGCGCCGTCATCGTCAAGCGCGTCGACGCCCAGACCCGCGCCAAGACCGGCGTCAACGAACTCCTGCGCGACTGATCCTGCCGTACAGCTTGGGGCGGTTTTGGGCTTGACGCGACCACCGCCCCGCAACAGGACTGCACCGGGCTTCTTCTGAGCCTTTCATACTGATTTCCGGAGTCGATTTCCGATGGCCGCCCTGCACGAAATGCACCCCTCGACAGTTGAAGAGGCCCTGCCTGCGCTGGAGACCGATGTCTTCCGCGGCTATCTGGGGGATGATCCCGAGCGGATTCGGGCCATCATGCCGACCGACACCCCGGTCGATCCCACCTGCTTCACGGACGCCATGGGGGTGAAGGTGTCGCTGGATTACTGCCCGTGGATATGGGACCGTACCGGCTTCGTCGAGACGCGTATCCCGATCCCGACCGACACCTATCTGGGCGAGGCGATCGAGTATGTCGGCTTTGCCGTCGCGGTTGAGAGAGCCACCGGCCGCGACACCCTGACGATCGTCGAACTGGGCGCCGGCTGGGGTCCGTGGGTGTCGCTGGGCTCGGTCAATGCTCACAGGCTGGGCTTTCCCAATGCCCGCATCGTCGCCTTCGAGGCCGATGGCGACAGATACAACGCCCTGCGCCAGCATCTGGCGCTCAACAACATCGTCCCGGCCGACGCTCCCTATGAAGGTCAGGCCAACGGCTATGAGTGGAAGCTGCTACACGCCGCCGCCCACTGGGAGGACAGCACCTTGTACTGGCCGGCCGAGTCCAATGTGCTCGACGCCGGCATGGCGGCGATCACAGACGCCGGTGCGACCAATGACTATCGCGGCCAGCCCATCGCCACGATCGAGGTCAAGGCCATCGGTGTGATCAATGCCATCGCCCATCTCGACATCATCGACTTCATGCACATCGACATCCAGGGCGGCGAGGAAGACCTGCTTCCCCGCATCATCGATGATCTGGAGCCCAAGGTCCGCGTCCTGTTCCTGGGCACCCACAGCCGCAAGATCGAGGGCGACTTCATCCAGATGCTGGGCGACCGTGGCTGGGAGCTGTTCCGCGAACGGCCCTGCCAGTTCTATCCGATGTCGGATGCCCCGACCCTGGTGGGCCGGACCTACATGGATGGAGCCCAGCTCTGGATCAATCCGCGCCTGTAGGGTGATCCGGCGGGTTCAGGCCCGCCGTCCACCTTGCCGAACGGACCTAAGCGCGCTCGACGCACATCGCGACACCCATGCCGCCGCCGATACACAGGGTGGCGAGACCCTTCTTGCCGCCCGACCGCTTCAGCTCGTGCAGCAGGGTGGTCAGGATGCGGGCGCCCGAGGCCCCGATCGGGTGACCGATGGCGATGGCGCCGCCGTTGACGTTTACCTTGGCCGTATCCAGCCCCAGCTCCTTGACGACGCACAGGGCCTGGGCCGCGAAGGCCTCGTTGGACTCGATCAGGTCCAGGTCTGCGACGGTCCAGCCGGCCTTTTCCAGCGCCTTCTTCGAGGCCGGGATCGGACCGGTGCCCATGATCGACGGATCGACGCCCGCCGAGGCCCAGGACACGATGCGGGCCAGGGGCTCTATCCCGCGCGCCTTGGCCTCATCGGCCGACATCAGCACCAGGGCGGCGGCGCCGTCGTTCAGGCCCGAGGCGTTGGCGGCCGTAACAGAGCCTTCCTTGGTGAAGGCGGGGCGCAGTTTCTCCATCGCCTCGATGGTCGCGCCGTGGCGGATGAACTCGTCCTTGTCGACGACGGTGTCGCCCTTCTTGCCGGGGATGGTCACGGCGACGATCTCGGCGTCGAATCTGCCGGCCTTCTGGGCCGCCTCGGCGCGGTTCTGCGAGGTCACGGCGAAGCCGTCCTGGGCGGCGCGGGTGATCTGCCATTTGTCGGCGATGTTCTCGGCGGTCTGGCCCATGTGATAACCGTGGAAGGCGTCGATCAGGCCGTCCTTCAGCATGGTGTCGGTGAACTCGAGCGCGCCCATCTTCTGGCCGCTGCGCAGGAAGGCCGAGTGCTGGGCCTGGCTCATGCTCTCCTGGCCGCCGGCGACGACGATGGCGGCGTCACCCTGCATGATCTGCTGATAGCCGAGCGCGACGGCGCGCAGGCCCGAGCCGCACAGCTGGTTCAGGCTCCAGGCCGGGGTCTCGATCGGCAGGCCGGCACCCATCGAGGCCTGGCGCGCCGGTCCCTGGCCCGTCCCGGCCTGAAGCACCTGGCCCAGGATCACCTCGTCGACGTCGGCGGCGTCCACGCCCGCCCGCTCCAGCGCCGCCTTGATCGCGATCTCGCCCAGCTTCGAGGCCGGCAGGCTGGACAGCCCGCCCATGAAGGATCCGACCGGGGTGCGGGCGGCGGAGACGATGACGACATCAGTCATTTGTATTCATCCGGAGCTGAAATATTGCGTGGCGTTTCTGCCGCATAGGACGGCTTTCGTCACGCCCCATACGCCGGATTCAGCAGATGGTCATCGGCTAGCGCTCAGATGGAGGGAACGAACCGAACGGTCGGCGGCTTGATGGAGCCATGAGGATGCGCCTGAAGTCATTGTTTACCCATGTCTGCACGCCTGACGCGCTGGACATGATCGACCACTACCAGACCCGGGCCGAGCGCCTGGCCGATCTGTGGGTCCATATCACCGGCCTGTCCCTGGCCAGCGTCGGCGGCATCGTCCTGGCGGTGCTGGCGGCGATCTATGGCGGGCCGGGGGCGGTCATCGCCACGGCCGTCTATGCGATCTGCCTGATCGCCATGCTGACCACATCCACGATCTACAACTGGACCAACCCCTGTGCCGCCCGGCCTGTGCTGAGGCGGATGGACGAGGCGGCGATCTTTCTGATGATCGCGGGCAGCTATACCCCCTTCACGACCCAGAGGTTCGAGGGGATGTGGGCCATCGGCTTCACCCTCGTGGTCTGGGCCATCGCTGCGGCGGGCGTGGCGGTCAAGCTGGTCGCGCCCCGCATCTCCGACGCCTTCTGGAGCGGGGTCTATATCCTGTTCGGCTGGCTTGCGGTGGTGGCGATGAAGCCCATGCTGGAGACGGTCCACCCGATCGCCCTGGCCCTGCTGGTGCTCGGCGGGCTGATCTACACGACCGGCGTGTTCGTCTTCATCAGTCCCCGGGTGAAGTTCCGCCGTGCCATCTGGCACGGGTTCGTGGTCGCGGGGGCCGCCGTCCACTGGGTCGCGGTCCTCGTCGGGGTGGTCCTGGCACCGCAACTGGCATGATTTCGGGGTCGAGGAACGCGGTGCAACAAGCCTCTGGCGTCTGTCTTCGCAGTGCGGGATACTGATCAAAATCGACAGGGAGCTGGATCGGCGTGGCTGACGACAAACCCAACACTGGCAAGGCCAAGGACGGCGACGTCGTCGTCATCAAGAAATACGCCAACCGCCGCCTCTACAACACCCGCACCAGCGCCTACGTCACCCTGGAAGACCTCGCCAAGATGGTCCGCGAGGGCACCGACTTCGTGGTCTTCGACGCCAAGACCAACGAGGAACTGACCCGCCAGATCCTGACCCAGATCATCTTCGAGGAAGAGAGCCGGGGCGAGGCCCTGCTGCCGGTCCAGTTCCTTCGCCAGCTGATCGGCTTCTACGGCGGCCAGATGCAGGGGGTGCTGCCCTCCTATCTGGAGATGTCGCTGGAGAGCTTCTCGCGCCAGCAGGAACAGTACCGCACCCAGGTCGCCAAGGCCTTCTCCAGCGGCCCCACGGGTTCCCTCATGGAGGAGGCCGTCAAGCAGAACATGGCCATCTTCCAGAACGCCATGAAGATGTTCCCGGCCTTCTCGACCTACACCGCCGCCCGTCCCGAGCCCGAGCCCCCCCAGGAGACCGCGCCGGCAGCCCCCTCCGGCCCCGATCCGCTGGACGAGATGCGCCGCCAGATGGACGAGATGCGGGCCCAGATCGACCGTATCGCCTCGACCCCCAAGCCGTGAGGACCGCCGGGCGATGACCGACGGCGTCCGACCCATTCCCCCGATCGCGGGCAATGAGCGTCGCTCGGGCGATCGTCGTGCATCCCAGCGGCGTACGCCCGGCGAAGGCCCCGCCTCTCGCGCGCTCGTCCCCACAGAGATCGAACCGGAGCCGGCACAGGACGGCCCGGCAGAGCCTGCCCAGCGCGCCACCCTGATCCGCGACGTCAGTGCCGCCCCCGCCGCCGCCTTCGCCGCCCAGCTGATCGGCCAGGGCGGCCAGCGCACCGGCATCCGGGGCGGCCCGCCGGTCATGGGCGCGGCCCGATCGACCTATCTCGGGGCCGAATATTCGGGCGAGAAGGAGCGACGCCCCCCGGTGGGCAAGACCGGCAAGACCGAGGTCTGATCCCCCGACCCACGCGCCGTTTCGCCTGACGCGCGATCTGGCCCGGGGCTTGCAGCGAACGGGGCCTCTGTCCCGATCCAGCGGTTCCGGCCCATGTCATTCCTTCCCTCCGCCTTCCGCGCCTTCGACGTTCTGGTCGTCGCCGTCCTGTTCGCCGCCCTGCTCTGACTTGACGCGGGCACCGGCCGGGCGGAGACCCCCTCCATGCCCCGCGCCCACGCCCCGTCATGAGCAACGCCCGCGCCATCCAGGCCATCGCCCTGCTCGTGGTCGCCGGCGGAGCCCTGGCCGTGCGACTGTTGCGGGAGCGCAAGCCTGAACCCGCGACCGACGACGAGACTGCCCGGCTCACCCCGGAGATCCGCACCCGCCTGACGGCCCTGCGAACCGAAGTCCGCGACTGGACCCTGGGCCCCGACGCCGGGCCCGCCTCGCCCAAGGTCGTGCGCCGGGTCGAGACCGCCCTGAACACCCTGATCGACGACATCCTGTCCGAGCCGGACGGCGCGCTGGAGGCCGCCGACGTCGCGGGCCGGCTGGGCCTGGGCCTGGCCGCCCTGAAGACGGCCCCCGCGCCGATGACGGCCCTGGCCTGGGGCCGGATGATCGAGGTCTGGTATGTGCTGGGGTTCCGGTCACCCACCGGCTATTTCAACCACGACCCGGCAGACCTGCCCGAGGGCTGGGGCGAACCCCTGCCACCCGGCTGGACCGCCCCGGACCAGCCTCGTCCCGTGGCCGGTGGAACAGATCGTTAACCGGCGAGGCGCACCCTCAGGCCCTGACGCCCCCGTTTCCGCCCCCCGCTTCCCGCCCCATGGGTCTGACGATGTCGAGTATCCTCACCGGTTCCACCCGCCGCTCGCGCGACCATTTCGAGCCGCAGGATTCCGATCCGCACGAGCAGCGCCGCCTGCGCGGCCTGCTGGAGCAGATCGACTACACCGCCTTCATCTCCAACCGCGAGGTCATCGCCGCCTCCCTGTCGGTGATCGACGCGGCCATGTTCCAGCGGCTGGCCGTCTCGGTCGCCACGGCCCGGACCAAATGGGTGTCCGAGGCGCTGCGCCTGTCCGAATCCGGCTCGCCCGTGACCCCCGACCAGACCGCCCGCCTCACCGCCTTCCGCAGCGCCTATGAGGAACTGTCGGAAGCCTATGAAGGCCTGCGCCGCATGGTCGAGCGCGGCTACCTGACCCTGCGTACGGCCTGACCGCCGAACCGAACGGTCGACAAAAAAAGCATCGACCGTTTCAACCGTTTCAACCGCTTCAACCGTTTGAAGCCGACGGCGACGGTCGCTACCCACCCCACATAGCCGCTGCCGACCGATGCGCAAGTGTGTCGAAGGAATAAATTCCTTCGACATGAGGTGGCTGACCGCACGCTTCAGAGCATTCTCAATTCAGTCGGGTCCATTCGACACCGTCATCCTGGGCCTTGTGCCCAGGATCCAGATTCACGGTGACAGCCGTGGGCCACGGCAGAGACCGAGAGTCTGGATCCTCGCCACAAGGGCGAGGATGACGAAGAGACAGGATGGAACGCCTCAATCCAGCGGCTGGGGCCGGGTCGAGATCGGGGCGTCGGGATCGGCCTGGGACGGCCTCGCAGCGGTCGGGGGCTGCGGGGCGGGGACGATCAGGGGCTGGGTCTCGATCGCGGGAGGGGCGACGGGCTCCGGCGTCGAGGCGACAGGCGCTCGCGTGGGCGCGGATGAGCGGGACGGCGCGGGCTGGGACGCGGCCCTGGTCGGAGAGGCGGCCGGCGATGGTGGAACCGCGCGCGGCGTAGGTGCAGGCGTGGGCGCGGTTACGGCAAGCTCCGGCACTGAGGCGACCTCGGGCACCGCGACCGTCGAGACCGGTACGGATGCCGGTGCAGACACCGGCACAGACACCGGCGCGGGGACCTCGGCCGTCACGGGGGGCTCCACCGGCGCCGTGCGGGTGGCGAGCCAGACCCCGCCTGCGGCCAGCAGCAGAACCGCCACCGCGCCACCGGCATAGAGGGGTATCCTCGACCTCGGCGCGGGCCGGGGTCGCGCGCCGATCGGGGCGGGGGCGGCGACCGTTTCCGGTGCCAAGGGGGCCGCGACCGAGGTCTTTGGTGCCGACGGCGGCGTCACCGTCGGTGCCAGGGGCGCAGGCGATATCCGGGGTGCCGGCGGCAGGGGGCGAACCTCTGCGTCGATGGCCAGCCTGGCGGGCGCGGCGACGGTCGGGGATGCCACAGTGGGCGCGACCGGTTGGGGCGTGGTCGGAGCGACAGCGGGAGCGTCAGGCCGGGCCGGAGCCGCGCGAGGGATCATCGATCCGCTGAGAATGGACGAGGCCGAACCCGACGGGCGCGGGGCGGCGACCGGTGCCCGCATCGGCGGAGGCTCGGGAAGGGGCGGAAGCGGCGTCGCCTTCGGCAGGGGCCCGACCTGGAAGATCTGCGACGGCGGCCGGCCCCACTGGGCCTGACGACGCACGAAGGGCTGGTGCGCGATCTGGGACGGGGTCTGAGGGGTGTCTTCGGTCGCGTCGTCTCGATCGGTCATGGCGGGCTCACGCGGGGGTCTTCGTACGGGGCCGGAAGACTTGCCCCCGAACCGGGTCGGATTCATGACCCGCCCCCGGGCGACGGTCGCGGCCGCCGGTCAGCGGACCTGGACGCCCTTCCAGAAGGCGATGCGGTCGGCGATCTCGGCCGCCGCCGACTTGGGCTCGGGATAGTACCAGGCGGCGTCGGTGTTGGTTTTGCCGTCCACCTCGATCGAATGGTAGGACGCGGTCCCCTTCCAGCCACAGACGCTGGTCGTCGCACTGGGTTTCAGCACGGCGGCGTCCACGGCCGCGCGCGGGAAATAGTGGTTGCCCTCGACCACCACGGTATTGTCGGACCGTGCGATGACGGCCCCGTTCCAGACGGCTTCGACCACGGCGATATCTCCTCAGGCCTTCAGGCGGTAGCCGGTCCGAAACATCCAGCCGACGATCAGCAGACAGACCCCAAGGAAGCCCAGGGTCGCCAGCACGCTCCAACCCACCGCAACGTCCCCCGACCCGTAGAAGGTCCAGCGGAAGCCCGAGATCAGATAGACCACCGGGTTGAACAGGGTGATGGTCCGCCACACAGGCGGCAGCATGTCGATCGAGTAGAAGGACCCACCCAGAAACGTCAGCGGCGTGACCACCAGCATGGGGATCATCTGCAGTTGCTCGAACCCGTCGGCCCAGATGCCGATGATGAAGCCGAACAGGCTGAAGGTCACTGAGATCAGCACCAGCATGGCGAACATCGCCACCGGGTGCAGCACCTGCAAGGGCACGAAGAAGGCCGCCGTTCCCAGGATGATCAGGCCCAGCACCGCCGACTTGGTCGCCGCCGCCCCGACATAGGCGATGACGATCTCCATCGGACTGACCGGCGCCGACAGGATCTCGTAGATCGTGCCGGTGAATTTCGGAAAATAGATCCCGAACGAGGCGTTGAAGATCGACTGGG
>NZ_JBIIAY010000004.1:0-55876 GCF_044239655.1 Brevundimonas sp. | reverse complement strand
CTGAGCATGATCAGGCCCGGCACGATGAAGGCCCCGTAGGCGACGCCGTCCACCTCGGTCATCCGCCCGCCGATGGCCGAGCCGAAGACGACGAAATACAGGGCCGTGGTGATCACCGGGGTGACCACCGACTGCCACAGGGTGCGCAGGGCCCGCGCCATCTCGAACCGGTAGATCGCCCAGACGCCGTATGCGTTGAAGGTCATGCGGCGGCTCCGGTCGTCTTATCGCGGTGGACAAGGCTGACGAAGATGTCTTCGAGCGAGCTTTGCTTTGTATTGAGGTCCTTGAAGCCGATGCCCAGCTCCTCCAGCGCGCGGATCAGGGACGGCACCCCGGTGTCCTCGGCATTGGCGTCGAACTCATAGACCAGTTCATGGGCCTCGGCGTTCAGACTGACGTTCCAGCGCGCCAGTTCGGGCGGCACGGCGGTCAGGCTCTCGGTCAGGTTCAGCGTCAGGGTCTTCCTGCCCAGCTTCTTCATCAGGGTCGCCGTCTGTTCGACCAGGATCAGCTCACCCTTCAGGATCACCCCCACCCGATCGGCCATCTCCTCGGCCTCCTCGATATAGTGGGTGGTCAGGATGATGGTCACGCCGCGATCGCGCAGCTTTCGGACCAGCCCCCACATGTCGCGCCGCAGCTCGACGTCGACGCCGGCGGTCGGCTCGTCCAGGAACAGGATGTCGGGCTCGTGGCTCAGGGCCTTGGCGATCATCACCCGCCGCTTCATGCCGCCCGACAGCGTCATGATCTTCGAGTCCTTCTTGTCCCACAGCGACAGGTCCTTGAGTACCTGTTCGATGAAGGCCGGGTTCGGCGACTTGCCGAACAGGCCGCGCGAGAAGGTCACGGTCGCCAGCACGGTCTCGAAGGCGTCGGTGGTCAGCTCCTGGGGCACCAGGCCGATCTTCGAGCGCGCGAGGCGGTAGTCCTTCTGGATGTCGTGCCCGTCGGCGATGACCGTGCCGGTCGAGGGCGAGACGATGCCGCAGACGACCGAGATCAGGGTCGTCTTGCCCGCCCCGTTCGGGCCCAGCAGGGCGAAGATCTCGCCGCGCTCGATGGTCAGATCGACCTGTTTCAGGGCCTGCAGCCCCGACTTGTAGGTCTTGGTCAGACCCGTGATGGTGATGGCGGACGGCATGAAGGCTCCCCGGCGCCCGACGCTCTCGTCCGGCCCGCCCGCGCAATATGGCGACGTTCGCCCGCCGCTCAAGACGCAAGGGGCGGCTTTGCATCGCCTCCGTCCCGGGGAGCCTTTGAAAGCCACAGGTGTTGATGCCGGTCGGGAGGCTCGCACCGTGAACATCATCGATACCGCGCGCGTTCGGCTCGACCGCTGGGCGCATCGCATTCCCCTGGTGAAGACCCTGGTCACGCCGAGGCACCGCCCCGTCCATCATGCGATCGAGACGGCGGCCCGCATCGGCTATGGGGCGCTCGGCTTCGTCTATCTGTCGGCCGGAGTCCTGACCCTGCTGGCGGCCCTGGGGGTGCTCGACGAGGCGGCGGGATCGCAGGAGACGACGGTCTGGCTGGCCGCCCAGCCGCTGGGCCGGGTCTGGCTGTTGCTGCTGGGGCTGGGCTTGCTGGCCTTTTTCCAGTGGTGCGTGCTGCAATCGGTGTTCGACGCCGACCATGAAGGGCGCTCGCGCGACGGGCTGATGAAGCGGGCGGGACAGGGGGCGAACGGCCTGGTCCACCTGGTGCTGGCCCTGACGGCGTTTCGCCTGCTGTGGATCGATCGCCCGGTCCAGGCACGGATCGAGGGGGCCGTCGCGACCCATGACGCGGCGGCGCGCGTCCTGGCCTTTCCGTCCGGCGATCTGCTGCTGATCGCCATCGGCCTGACGATCGTCGGGATCGGGATCGGCAATGTTGTCAACGGCCTGCGCGCCGACTTCATCGGCCGGCTGACCTGTTCGGAGACCCTTTGCCGACGCCTGGCCCCCCTGGCCAAGGCGGGCAATGTGGCCAAGGGGGTGTCGCTGTTGCCGCTGGGGGTGTTCGTGGTTCTGGGCGGCCTGCGGTCGCGGGCGTCCGAGGTCCGCACCTTCGGCGACGCCCTGGACGGACTGGCGGCCCAGCCCGCGGGGCCCTGGGTCCTGGGGTGCGTGGCCCTGGGCTTCATCGCCTTCGGGGTGTTTTCCTTCATCGAGGCGCGCTTTCGCCGGATCAGCCCGCCGCGCGATCTGAGCGTCGGCTGAGCGCGTCCGGGGGCGGAACCTCGACGTAGCTGCGGGATTGCAGATGCGCTTATGGAGCGGACCATGTCCCTGAGAACCCTTCTGGTCGCGGCCAGCGCCGCCATGGCCCTGTCGGCCTGCGTCACCGCCCCGCCCCTGTCCGCCTATCGCGCACCGCAACCTGCGAAGGCCGTCGATGCCGAGCGCCTGTACAGCGGTCGCTGGCTCGAGATCGGGCGCACCCCGATGCGGCTGACCGACGGCTGCGTCGCCGGCACGACAAGCTACAGCCTGACCGGTCCCGACAGCCTGACCTTACGCGACACCTGTCAGGACAAGACCCCGACCGGCAAGGAGAAGGCCATCGGGGCGCGCGCCACCATCCTGGACCCCGGGGCGAACACGAAGTTCCGCGCCCGCTATTTCGGGGGTCTGGTGACCTGGGATTTCTGGATCCTGGATCACGACGAGGCCTACAGCTGGTTCATCTCGGCTGACCCGACCTTCGATCGGCTGTGGATCTATACGCGCACCGCGCCGTCGCCGGCCGAGCTGGAGCGGCTGGTCCAGCGGGCCCGCGCCCTGGGCTATGATACCGACCGTCTCGAGTTTCCCGCCCCGCTTCCGAACTGATCCGAAAGCCCGACCATGTCCCGACACGCCCTGATCCTGGCCTCGACCGCCGCCCTGGCCCTGGCGGCCTGCGGAGGGCCCGCGCCCCTGCCCCCCTCGGCCGGGTTCGGGAGCAATCCGACACTGCCCGAGCCGCACAAGGCGATGTTCCCGACGGTGAAGGTCGCTGACGCCGTGGGCTGGCCGGCCGGGGCCACGCCGATCGCGGCACCGGGCCTGAGGGTGCAGGCCTTTGCCAGCGGGCTCGATCATCCGCGCTGGATCTACCGCCTGCCCAACGGCGACATCCTGGTCGCCGAAAGCGCCGCCCCGCCCAAGCCGGAAGGTCTCAAGAAGGACGAGGGCATCAAGGGCTTCTTCCAGGCCCTGTTCATGAAGAAGGCCGGGTCGGTGACGCCCAGCGCTGACCGCATCAGCCTGCTGCGCGACGCCGACGGCGACGGGATCGCCGAGATGAAGTCGGTCTTTCTCTCGGGCCTGACGTCGCCCTTCGGCATGGCCCTGGCCGGAGGACGGCTCTACGTCGCCAACGCTGATTCCGTCGTCAGCGTGCCCTACCAGGACGGCGAGACCGAGGCCTCGGAGCCTCCGACCAGGCTCACCGACCTGCCGGCACAGCGAAACCACCACTGGACCAAGAGCTTGGTCGCCAGTGCGGATGGATCGAAGCTCTATGTCGGGGTGGGGTCAAACTCCAACATCGCCGACCACGGCATGGCGGAAGAGACGAACCGCGCCGCAATTCTGGAGATCGACCGGATGACAGGCGTCAGCCGCATCCATGCCGGCGGCCTGCGCAACCCGGTCGGCATGGCCTGGAACCCCGAGAGCGGGATGCTGTGGGTCGCGGTCAACGAGCGTGACGAACTGGGGGACGATCTGGTGCCCGACTATATGACCTCGGTGACGCCGGGGGCCTTCTACGGCTGGCCCTGGAGCTATTACGGTCAGACCGTCGATGAGCGGGTCAAGCCCGCCAATCCCGCGATAGTCGCCTCGGCCATCCGTCCGGACTATGCGCTGGGGGCCCACACGGCGTCCCTGGGCCTCACCTTCTATGACGACACGACCATGCCCCGGTTCCGCAACGGGGCCTTCATCGGGCAGCACGGCTCCTGGAACCGCAGCGAGCCCAGCGGTTACAAGGTCATCTTCGTGCCTTTTGCAGGCGGAAAGCCGTCGGGTCCGCCCCAGGACGTCCTGACCGGTTTCCTGAATGCGCAGAGCCAGGCCCAAGGCCGTCCGGTCGGGGTCCAGACGGACCGGACCGGTGCGCTTCTGGTCGCCGATGACGTCGGCAACGTCATCTGGCGGGTCAGCCCCGCCGCCTGACGCGGCAAGTCCAGACGAAGAAAGGCCCCGGCGGATCGCTCCGCCGGGGCCTTCTTTGTCTCTACAGAACCCTTAGTTCAGGGGCTGGACCGTGATCGCCGGGGCGGGCGGGGTCACGGGAGCTGGGGTCGTGACCGCCGGGCTGGACGTTGGGACTGCGACCGAGGGCGACCAGGCCTGCGGGCCGGTCGGTTCGGCCGGAGCCTCGACGCGCGGAGCGGGCGAGGCCTCAGCCGCCGACGCAGAACGGGTCACAGGCGCGGCGCGGCGGAACGGCGCGGCCTCACGCACCACCGGGGCCGGAGTCACCGCGACCGGAGCGGGCGTCGCCACCGGCGTCGAGCTCAGCGGCGGGCTGACGGTCGCCGGGGCCAGCGGCGTCGAGGCCACGGCGGTCGGGGCCGGCTCGGCCAGGGGCTGGGTCTCCTCACCGCCGCTCAGCAGCATGGTCGCGGCACCACCGATCAGGGCCAGGGCACCGATGGGGGCCAGCACCATCCAGGTCTTCAGCTTCTTCTGCTTCACCGGGCGGCGCGCATAGGACGGCGTGAAGACCGCGTCCTGCTCGATCGAAACAGGAGCCAGAGTGTCTTGAGTATAGGTGTAGGTCATCGTGATCCTCCAGAAACTTGGACCACAAAAACCACCCCGATCGATCGAGGTTCCGTCAAATCGACTATGACGCGAAGAAACACCATTCGCGCCACAATCGTGACACTTGCCGATCGCGGCAGCCTATACTCAAGAAAACTGTGGTGCCCGCCCTAGAAGCTGGTCACTTCCGAGATCGACAGGACGGCGCGTTTGGTCTCGCCTTCGGAATAGGTGCCGACCCAGATCTCATAGCGGCCGTTCATGGGCGACAGTTCCACGACCGGGTTGGAATCCTCGCCCGAATCGTCATCGCAGTACCACCGGCCGTCAGGGCCGTTGACAATGATGGTGGTGTCCGCGTTCGACAGGGCCGAGATCTTGATGTTCGGTGCGCCCTTGGAACTGCCGCTCCAGAACAGCCGCACGTCCGGGCTCTCGGTGATATAGCCGGTGCAGCCGTCGAACCGGTCGTCGGCGTCGACGCTGCCCCCCGCCAGCAGGCTGAGCAGGGCCGGATCGGGCGTGAAGCCGGCCGACAGATTGAGCTCGCCGTAGTTGGTGCTGCTGTCGATGTCCTGGGCCGACGCGGCGTTCGCACCCAGCAGGGCCGCGCCCGCGACAAGGGCGCTCAGGATCAGGTTTCGCATCGCATCGGTTCCCATCCGCGTCGGCCAGCCCGAACATCGGTTGACGGCGATCCTATGCGCGCCGGACCGTCTCCTTCAAGGCCACGCTTCCTGACGTCGCGTCACCGGCGCAACGGCGCCACGCCGGACCTGAAATCCGTCCTGTGACGGCAAGTCCCCACCACGCGAGTTGACCCGGACCCGGCCTATGTCCCATCACAGCCTCAAGGCGACGTATCAGGAGTGACGACAACCATGGGTCTCGCAGCGAACATTCGGCGCGACCTCAAGTTCGCCCTCGGCCTGCGCGCGCTGCTCAACCGCATCAAGCCGATCCAGCTCGACAGCGACGTCCTGGTCTGTGACGACTTCGAGGAGGCGGTCGACAGGTTCGGCGACAATGTCGCGGTCGAGGACGAGCATCGGTCCCTGACCTATCGCGAGCTGGACGCCCTGGCCAACCGGTATGCGACCTGGGCGCGGGGCCGCAACCTGCGCCGGTCGGACGTGATCGGTCTGGTCATGACCAACCGCGCCGAATATCTGGCCGCCTGGATCGGCTTTTCCAAGGTCGGGATCGCCACGGCCCTGATCAATACCAATCTGTCGGGTCAGGCCCTGGCCCACTGTCTGAACATCGTCAATGTCGCCCAGGTCGTCGCCGACGAGGACACCTGGAAACAGGTCGAGACCGCTCGCGCCCATGTGAACCGCACCATACTGCTGTGGGTCGTCGGCCTGAAGACCGAGGACGAGGCGTCCGAGCGGCGCAATCTGGACAATGCGGTGCGCAGCGGCTCGTCGGTGCGCCCGCCCAAGACCGTGCGTGCCGGCCTGACCAACCGCGACACGGCCCTGTATATCTACACGTCGGGAACCACGGGCCTGCCCAAGGCCGCGCGCATCCCGCATTCGCGCGCCCGCACCTATATGCGCGCCTTCGCCGGCTGCACGAAGTCGGGGCCGGAAGACCGGATCTACAACGTCCTGCCGCTGTATCACTCGACCGGCGGTCTGGTCGGGGTGGGCCCTGCCCTGCTGAACGGCGGCCGGCTGATCCTGCGCAAGCGGTTTTCAGCCACCCATTTCTGGAGCGACGTGAAGACCTCACAGGCGACGATGTTCGTCTATATCGGCGAACTGTGCCGCTACCTGGTCAACTGCCCGCCCCATGACGACGAGCGCGCGCACAAACTGACCCTCGCCTACGGCAACGGCCTGCGCCCCGACGTCTGGACCGACTTCCAGTCGCGGTTCGCCATTCCCCGCATCCTGGAATTCTACGGCTCGACCGAGGGCAATGTCTCCCTGTTCAATTTCGACGGCAAGGCCGGCGCGATCGGCCGCGTGCCCAAATTCCTCAAGAAACAGATCAACATCCGTCTGGCCCGGTTCGACGTCGATACCGACGAGGTCGTGCGCGGCAACAACGGCCTGGTCCAGGAGGCCCGCGTGGGCGAGATCGGCGAAGCCATCGGCGCCATCGCCAACGACATCCGCCACGACTTCTCGGGCTATGCCGACAAGGCCGCGTCGGAGAAGAAGATCCTGACCGACGTCTTCGCGCGCGGCGACCGCTGGTTCCGCACCGGCGACCTGATGCGCCAGGATTCGGAGGGCTATTTCTACTTCATCGACCGGATCGGCGACACCTTCCGCTGGAAGGGCGAGAACGTCTCCACCTCCGAGGTCGAACAGCGCCTGACCGAGGCGCCGGGCGTCAAGGAGGTCATCGCCTACGGCGTTCCCGTCCCGGGCCAGGAAGGCAAGGCAGGGATGGTCACCCTGGTGCTGGACGGCAGCCGGTTCAACGCCACCAGCTTCAACGCCTATGCCGCCGAACACCTGCCCGCCTATGCCCGGCCGGTGTTCGTGCGCATCGCCAAGACGCTGGAGACCACGGGCACCTTCAAATACCGCAAGGTCGATCTCGTCACCGATGGCTTTGACCCGGCCAAGGTCGACGGGTCCGTCTACGTTCGCGGCGGCAAGGCCGGCTATCAGAAGCTGACGCCTGCCGGTTACGAGGAAATCATCTCGGGCGCGTTCCGGCTGTAATCTGGACTCCGTCCTCTCCCTCCCCCTCGGGGGAGGGCAGATCGCGAAGCGATCGGGTGGGGGCGGCAAGGCGCAACGGCGCGGAACTCGCCTTGCCCTTCCCACCCGGTCTTCGCTCCGCTTCGACCACCCTCCCCCTCGGGGGAGGGAGATGCGCCACAGCTAACAGCCCCTTAAGCATTAACGGTCATGGTTGGCGCAATCCCTGCGCTCCGGACACGTTTGCATGTTTCAGATCATCGGCCTCGTCGTCCTGTTCGCCATGGTTTTCGGGGGCTACACCATCGCCGGCGGCAAGATGGGGGTGATCCTTCACTCCCTGCCGTACGAGATGATGATGATCGGCGGCGCGGCGGTCGCGGCGACCCTGATCTCCAACTCCCCGTCGACGCTGAAGGGCCTTCTCGCAGGCTTCGGCCGCACCTTCGCGGGGCCGAAGTGGAAGAAGCAGGACTACAAGGACCTGCTGTCCCTGCTGTTCCAGCTGACCAAGACGATGAAGTCCAAGGGCGTCATCGCCCTGGAAAGCCACATCGAAAAGCCCGGCGAGAGCGCGATCTTCCAGAAATACCCCAAGGTCATGAAGGACCATTTCGCTATCGACTTCATCTGCGACACCCTGAGGATGATGACGATGAACCTGGAGGATCCTCACCAGATCGAGGATGCGATGGAAAAGCAGCTGGAAAAGCACCATCACGAGGCTCTCGACCCCGCACACGCCCTCCAGAACATGGCCGACGCCTTGCCGGCCCTGGGCATCGTCGCGGCCGTGCTGGGCGTCATCAAGACCATGGCCGCCATCACCGAGCCCCCCGAGGTCCTCGGCGGGATGATCGGTGGCGCTCTGGTGGGCACCTTCCTGGGCGTGTTTCTCGCCTATGGCATGGTCGGCCCGCTGGCTGCGCGACTGACCGGGATCCTCAACAGCGACGCGGCCTTCTACAAGATCATCCAGTCGGTCCTGGTCGCCCACCTGCACGGCAACGCCGCCCAGATTTCGGTCGAGATCGGCCGTGGCGACATCCCCTCCTCGGCCCAGCCCTCGTTCAGCGAGATGGAAGAGGCCCTCGCGGCGGCTCCGACCGACGCGTAACAAGACTGCGGCGGCTCCGACCGACGCCTGAGCCACCCCGCGCTGAAGCGTTGCGGGAACAGGGCTCGCCGACGACCGTTTCGTCTCCACCAGCGACCTGCGAGGTCGCGAAGGAGACCGTGCCATGAAGACCGCCCTGCTGATCGCCGCCGGTGCCGCCGCCCTGACCCTGGCCGCCTGCAACAAGCCCGCCGAGGAAACCGCGGACACCTCCACCTCCGTCGTGCCCGCCGAGGCCACTCCCTCCGACAGTGCCATGGCTCCGGCCGACGATGGGATGGCGTCGGGCTCCGCCGCGTCTGGCGCAGATCCAGCAGGCCCGATGTCCGCCCGCGCGCCCTCGACCGGGAACGCCGGCTCGGGCCAGGAGACGATGCGTCCCGCCGGGTCGGGCGCGATGTCGGGCCAGCCCATGGCCTCGACCGTGCCGAACGCCCAGGAGACCATCGCCGCCACCAAACCGACCCTGTCGCCCGGCGGTGCCTCCAGCGGCCCGACGGCACCCCGCCCGACCAACTGACGACAGGGAGCGGCGCACTCGATTTCGCGCCGCTCGGCTCTTGCCTCTCGCGCCGGGCCGGAGGATTGTCCGCGCCGGGACGGGGGGCACAACCATGATGAACCGGACAACGGCGACGGCAGCGAGCGTTCTGGCGCTCGCAACCCTGGGTCTCGTCGCTTGCGGTCAACAGGCCTCGGTGCCCGGCGCGCCCGGCCAGACGGCGGAATCGTCGCTTGAGCCGATCGATGCCGTGCCCCTGCCGCTCGACGACAATCCCTTGACCCCGCCGCCCGCCGCAGAGCCTGCGCCCAGGGCCGAGGCCAAGACGGATGAAAAGCCTGATGCCGAGACGGCGGACGCCGCCGCGCCGATCACGGTGGCGATCCCCGAAAAGCCATCGACCGCCGCCGCCACGGCCGCCACGGCCGCCGAGCCTGCGGTGCGTGCCCGCGTCGCGCCTGCGCCTGCTCCGAGGGAGGCCACACCTCCGCCGCCTGAAAAGAGCGAGCCGGAAAAACCCGTCCTGAATTTCTGACCGGAGGCCTGTGATGCGTCTGTCCCTGATCCTGCTCGCCGGTCTCGCCCTTGCGGCGGCCGGCTGCGACCGCAAGCCGGAGGCCCCTGCCGCATCGCCGCCCGCGACGGCCCCCGATCCCGATGCCCCCGCCCCCGGCACCCAGGCTGCCGAGGCCATCGGCGCGGATTCCGACGACAACGCCGCCGTTCTGCCGCCCGACAAGAAGCCGCACTGACCTGACACGCCGATCACGGACGATCACAGGCGATCACAGGCCCGTGAGAAAATCACTTGCGATTTGTCGCGACCCGTACCTATCCTTCCCTCGCGGGGCTTCAAGATCCCGTGACATAGGAAGGAATTCCACGATGACCATTCGCCAACTGCTGGCCGTTTCGGCCGCCGGTCTCGCCGCAGTCGCCCTGGCGGCCTGCACGCCCAAGGCCGAGGAAAAGGCCGCCGACGCCGCCGCCGATTCGGCTGCCGCCGCCGACACCGCCGCTGACGCCGCTGCCACCGCCGACGCCGCTGCGACCGACGCCGCCGCCGCTGCCGGTGAGGCTGCATCGGCCGCTGCCGCCGCCGCTCCGGCCGCCGCCGACTCGGCCATGGCCCCGGCCACGGGCTCCATGGCCCCGACCGCCGCAGCCCCGGCCGCCGAGAAGCACTAAAGAGGCATCGTCCGGCGCATCCTTTCGGATGCTCTGACGGATCAGGGGTCGCACGTCGTGCGGCCCCTTTTTCGTGCGGAGGTGCTAAGCGAGCGCCGTGCCCCCCGCTCCCGACACCGCCGACGACGACGCCTCTCCCCGCCTGACCTGGGCCGAGGACGGCGCGCCGCGTTCGGGCCGGTTCGGCGACGTCTATTTCTCGGCCGACGACGGCCTGGCCGAGAGCCGCGCAGTCTTCCTGCAGGGTTGCGGCCTGCCCGGGGCCTGGGCCGGACGCGCGACCTTCACAGTCGCCGAACTGGGGTTCGGCACGGGGCTGAACATCCTGGCCCTGCTGGACCTGTGGCGACGCGAGGAGCCGGAGAACGCCCGCCTGCACGTCTTCACCGTCGAAGGCTTTCCCCTGAGCCGCGACGAGGCCGCCCGCGCCCTGGCCGCCTGGCCAGAACTGGCCGGGATCGCCGCCGTCCTGCTGGACCGCTGGCCCAACTGCGATCCCGGCGTCCACCGCATCGACCTGCCGGAGTTCAACGCCGTGATCGAGGTCGCGGTCGGTGAGGTCGTGGACGCCCTGTCCGCCTGGACCGGCCGCGCCGACGCCTGGTTCCTCGACGGCTTTTCCCCCGCCCTGAACCCCGGGATGTGGTCCGAGCCCGTGCTCGACCTGATTGCCGTCCGGTCTGCCCCCGGATCCCGACTGGCCACCTTCACCGTCGCCGGCTTCGTCCGGCGTGGCCTGACGCAGCGTGGATTTCAGGTCGACAAACGCCCCGGCCACGGCCGCAAGCGCGAGCGGCTGGAGGCGGTGCGGCGTCCCACCGTGGCCGTCATCGGCGCAGGCATCGCCGGGGCCTCGGTGGCGCGCGCCCTGATCGCGGCCGGCTGCATCGTCACCGTGGTCGAGGCCGACCGGCCGGGCGCGGGAGGTTCGGGCTTCCCCGCCGCCCTCGTCACGCCCCGTCTCGATGCCGGCGACGTCGGTATCGCTTCCTTCCACGCCCAGGCGCTGGACCGCGCCCTCACCCTGTATGCCGTCGTCCCGGACGCCATCGTCGCAGAGGGCGTGGTCCAGCTGCACCAGACCGACCGCGACGCCGCCCGTTTCGACAAGATCGCCGCCCAGCCCTGGTGGTCGCCCGGTGCCATGACCGTCATCGACCCCGCCGAGGCCACGGCCCGTCTGGGCGAAGAGACGGGTACGGGCGGCCTCCTCATGGCCGGGGCCCTCGCGGTGGCCCCCGCCCCGATCCTGTCCGCCTGGCTCGAAGGCACCCGACGCGTCTCCGGCACCGTCGCCGCGATCACGCCCGGCGAGAGCGGCGGCCGGTCCCTGACCGACCCCGACGGCGTCGTCATCGCCGAGGTCGACAGCGTCGTCATCACGGCGGGATGGGGCGCGGCGGCCCTGGCTCCCGAGCTCGATCTGCGTCCCGTGCGGGGTCAGGCGAGCTGGGTGGAAGGGGTCACGGCGCCCGCCGTCGCCTGGGGCGGCTATGCCGTGCCGACCACGGACGGCCTGTTGTTCGGCGCCACCCACGATCGCGACGACGTCGAGACCGACGTGCGCCTTGCCGACACCGAGCGCAATCTCCAGACCCTGACCGCCCGTCGGCCCCAGCTCGCGGCGGCCGCCGCGGATCGGCCGATCCAGGCCCGCGCGGCTGTCCGGGCCACGACGCGGGATCGGCTGCCGGTCTGCGGCGCTGTGCCGGGTCGGCCGGGCCTGTTCGTCCTGACCGGTCTGGGTTCACGCGGCTTCTGCGTCGCCCCCCTGCTGGGCGAGCATGTCGCGGCGCTGATCACGAGCACGGCGTCGCCGCTGGCGTACGATATGGCCGAACGTCTCGCGCCCGGCCGGTTCGCTGGAAGGCGCCCTTAGGCGGCCCGCCGACGCCCATCCATCAGCATGGACAGCACCCCGCCCAGCACCGCCGCCATCTCGGGACGGCTGACGACGCGGTCGACCATGCCCTTTTCCTGAAGATATTCGGCGCGCTGGAAGCCGGGGGGCAGCTTCTCGCGGATCGTGCTTTCGATCACCCGCGCGCCTGCGAACCCGATCAGGGCCCCCGGCTCGGCCAGGTGAACGTCGCCCAGCATGGCATAGCTGGCCGTCACCCCGCCGGTAGTCGGGTCGGTCAGGACGACGACGTAGGGCAGCTGCGCGTCCTTCAGCTCCTGCACCGCCAGGGTGGAGCGGGCCATCTGCATCAGGCTGAGCGCGCCCTCCTGCATCCGGGCTCCACCGGCGGCGGTGAAGCAGACGAGCGGTACGCCCCGGGCGATGGCAGCGTGGGCGGCGGCGATGAAGGCCTCGCCCGCAGCGGTGCCCAGCGACCCGCCCATGAAGCTGAAGTCCTGGACGATGGCGACGGCGGGGGTTCCGGCGATCTCGCCCGCCCCGATCATCATCGTGTCCTTGCGCCCAGCGGCCTTCCTCGCCGCGCTCAGCCGGTCCTTGTAGGACTTGCCGTCCGAGAATTTCAGCGGGTCCTCGGGCACGTCCGGCGTGGCGATGGCCTCATAGCGGCCGTCGTCGAAGGTGAAGCGCAGCCGGGTCTCGGCATTGATCCGCATGTGGCGGCCGGACGGCGTGACCCACAGGGCCGTCTCCAGATCCGGCCGGTAGAGCATCTCGCCCGAATCCGGATCCTTGACCCACAGATTGTCGGGGGTGTCGTTGCTGCGGCGGCTGACGATCTTGCGCACGCCGGGGGCGAAACGGCTGAGCCATCCGCCACGCTTGGGTTCTGTCGATTTGTTGTCGGGCATGGTCGTGCCTTTAGACGGTTTCCGTCACGCGCGCACCCCGGACTGCGTCGCCCAGTACCTTGACCTTGGCCAGGACCGCATCAGCGGCGGACGTGCCGGCGGCCAGCGCGCCAGCGACCTCCTCGACCAGGACCGATCCGACGACCACCGCATCGGCGACCCGGGCGATCTCTGCGGCCCGTTCGGGTGTCTTGACCCCGAACCCGACCGCGACCGGCAGGCCGGACGCCGCCCGCACCCGCTCGACCGCAGGTGCCACCGACACGGCCTGCGCCTCCTTCACCCCCGTCACGCCCGCGACAGAGACATAGTAGACGAAGCCCGAGGTCCGCCGCGCGATGATCTTCAGCCGCGCGTCGTCCGACGTCGGGGTGGCCAGCCGGATCAGCGACACCTGGGCCGCATCCAGCGCATCCGACAGCGGATCGGCCTCCTCGGGCGGGCAATCCACGACGATGCATCCATCGACCCCCGCCGCCGCCGCATCGCGCGCGAAGGCCTCGTATCCATAGGATTCGATCGGATTGAGATAGCCCATCAAAATCAGGGGCGTGTCGGCGTCGCCCTCGCGGAACGCCTTCGCCAGATCCAGCGTGCCCCTGAGCGTCAGCCCGGCCTTCAGCCCCCGCAGCGCCGCGCGCTGGATCGGCGGCCCTTCGGCCATCGGATCGCTGAACGGAAAGCCCAGTTCGATGATGTCGGCCCCGGCGGCGGGCAGGCCGCGCAGGATCTCCAGCGCCTCGTCGCGCGTGGGATCACCGGCCATCACATAGGCCACGAACCCGGCCCGGCCCTCGGCCTTCAGAGCAGCGAAACGGGCGTCGATACGGGCGGTGGTCATTCTGCGGGTCTCGGAGGCGTAGGGCTTTGTGAGGCAGCCCCTGATGCAGGGCGGGGCGGCGGGCAGGTTCCGGCCGGGTCGACCGCGAACAGCAGATAGGCGGGGTCGCCGGGTGCCATGGCCTCGGTGCCCGGGAAGGCGGCGATCGACAGGCGCTGGCAGCCGCCGTCGTCGAGCGGCCGGATCATCATCAGGGCGTTGGCGGCCCCTCCGGCGTCCTGCCAGCCCCTGGCCTTGGCGGCGTCCGCATACTGGAAGGCCCGTTCATTGCCGATCGCGACGGTCGTGGCCAGGCATTCGAACGGCTTGCCCAGTCCGTCGAAACGCTCGCGCAGACCCATGCAATCCGCAGACCGGGTCGTGCCCGCCAGCAGGGGCAGGCCGAGATCGCCGGGCAGGACCGTCGCCGGGGCCGCCTGCACCGCCAGCGCCACCATCAGGGCCGGGAGGCTCATTGGGCGGTCGATCCGGGGGGCGCCGCGCAGACGTTGCCTGGAATGGTCGCGAAGCCGAGATAGCCCAGGCTGGTCGGTGTGGCCGGACGCGTGGTGTCGTAGAAGGCCTGCATCTGCATGCCGTCGCAGCCGCCGCCGTCACGACGACGCACGAAGACCACCCGGTTGTCGTCGCCGCCGGCCGCCAGCCAGCCCTTGGTCCCCAGATCGGCGATATAGGCCTCGGCGACCGTCCCGACATTGGCCATCAGGGCCGCGACACAGAAGGCCTTGCCGTTCAGGCCGTACAGATTGCCGCAATCCGGAGCGAGTTCCGCGCCCGGAAGCAGGGGGATATCCGTCGCCGGTCCGCCCTGGGGTCCAATCGGCTGGGGCACGATGGGCGCGGGGGCCGTGGTCTGCACACCGTCCTGGGCGAAGGCGACGCCGCTCATAGCCAGAGTGGCGGCCAAGGCTGCGATGATTGTCTTCATGCTCAATCTCCGAACCTTCAACATGGGCCTGAACCCTAAACCCATTCCGTCATCCTCGGGCTTGTCCCGAGGATCCAGACTCACGCTGTCACCGTTTCTGTACGTCTCTCGCCACCAAAATCCAGATCGCGCGCGACTTTCGACGTCAGTGTTTCTGGATCCTCGGGACAAGCCCGAGGATGACGGGAGAGGTTGAAGAAACGGCACCTACAGCTCGACTCCCAGATGTCTGGCCACCGCAAAGATGTCCTTGTCGCCCCGCCCGCACATGTTCAGCACCACGTCGCCGCCGGTGCCGACCTCGGCCGCGATCTCGCCGACGCGGGCCAGGGCATGGCTGGGCTCCAGCGCCGGGATGATCCCCTCCAGCTTCGAACAAAGCTGAAACGCTTCCAGCGCCTCCGCATCCGTCGCCGCGCGATATTCGGCCCGGCCGATGTCCTTGAGCCAGGCGTGTTCCGGCCCGATGCCCGGATAGTCGAGGCCCGCCGAGATCGAATGGCCCTCGAGGATCTGGCCGTCCTCGTCCTGGAGCAGATAGGTCCGGTTGCCGTGCAGTACGCCGGGCCGCCCGCCCTGGATCGAGGCCGCATGGTCCGGGCCGTCCAGACCGCGCCCGGCCGCCTCGACCCCGATCAGCCGCACGCCCGCGTCCTCGATGAAGGGATGGAACAGGCCGATGGCGTTCGATCCGCCACCGATCGCGGCCACACAGGCGTCGGGCAGTTTCTCGCGCCGCGCCAGCATCTGGATCCGCGTCTCCTTGCCGATCACCGACTGGAAGTCGCGGACCATGGCGGGATAGGGGTGCGGTCCCGCCGCCGTGCCGATCAGGTAGTAGGTGTCGCCGACATTGGTGACCCAGTCGCGCATCGCCTCGTTCATCGCGTCCTTCAGCGTGCCGCGACCGCTGGTGACGGGCACCACCTCGGCACCCAGCAGTTTCATGCGGAAGACGTTCGGCGACTGACGCTCCACGTCGGTCGCGCCCATATAGACGACGCATTGCAGGCCGAACCGGGCACAGACCGTCGCCGTCGCCACCCCGTGCTGGCCGGCGCCGGTCTCGGCGATGATCCGCTTCTTGCCCATCCGCATGGCCAGCAGGATCTGGCCCATGCAGTTGTTGATCTTGTGCGCGCCCGTGTGGTTCAGCTCGTCGCGCTTGAACCAGATGTTGGCCCCGCCGTGATGCTGGGTCAGCCGCTCGGCCAGATACAGAGGGCTGGGCCGCCCGACATAGTGGGTCAGGAAGTCGTCGAGCTCGGCCTGGAACGTCGGGTCCGCCTTGCACGCCTCGTACGCCGTGTTCAGCTCCAGCACGAGCGGCATCAGGGTCTCGGCCACGAACCGCCCGCCATAGGGGCCGAACCGGCCCTCCGCGTCGGGCATGGCGTACTGGTTGGGGATGATGGCGTTCACGGGCAGGACCTTCACGCGGGGAGGCGTCGGAATTAGGACCGGGCCACAGCCTTCAGAAAGGCCGCGATCCGGCCGGCGTCCTTAACACCCGGCGCGCTTTCGACGCCAGAGGACACATCGACCAGCGGCGCGCCCGAAACCCGCACGGCTTCGGCCACATTGTCGGGGTTGAGCCCCCCCGCCAGGAACCAGGGCTTCTGGAACGTCCGGCCAGCCAGCAGCCCCCAGTCGAACCGCGCCCCGACCCCGCCGGGCAGGGCCGATCCCTCCACCGGCTTGGCGTCGAACATCAGATGGTCGGCGACCGGCTCCCAGTCCGCCACGCCCCCGAAATCCGCCTCGGTCCGGATCGGCAGGGCCTTGATGATCCCCGCTCCCGTCAGCCGCCGGATCTCCGCCGCTCGCTCAGGCGTCTCCGACCCGTGCAACTGGATGAAGTCCGGCCTCAGGATCAGCCCGATCTCGGTCAGCAGCATGTCGCCCGGATCGACCACCACCGCCACAACCTTCGCCCGCCCCTTCGCCCGCTCGAACAGGGTCGCGGCATGCAGCGGCTCGAGATGGCGGGGGCTCTTGTCGAAGATCACCGCCCCGACGAAGGCCGCCCCGTGGTCGAGCGCGGCGTCGAGAGTTTCAGGCGTGGTCAGGCCGCAGATCTTGGCGTGGGTCATGGTGTGACGACGAGCACATTCTCGCCGCGCGCGGCATCAGCGAGATCGCCATCGTATGTCACCAAGCCAACACCCAGTCTCAGAACGACGGCAAGGTGAAGCGCGTCGGGCGCACGAAGCTTCCCGTGGCGATGGAGCAAGGCTCTCGCGGCAATGACGTCGTCGGGGTCTATCGGTTCTTTCACGACACGACCGGCCAGCCACCCGTCGAGAGCATTCTCCGCCTCATTTCTCTCGTCGGCGTCGAGGCTTCGTCGGCGAACATGATGCGACAGGGCGGACGAGAACTCCGTCACCACCCAATCCGAGACCAGGACTTCGGGATCACCGGCGGCCCATCCTTTTGCGCGCTCGGTCCAGTCATCGTCCACGAACAAGGGAACGAGAAATGAGGCATCCAGATAGAACCTCAACGGGGATTTTCGTCCTTCATCTCATTGATCGCCCGAGCGGTGCTGATGCGGCCTCGGCGGGGACGAACCCGATGCGCATCCAGCCATTCCATGTCCCATACAGCCCTGGGTTCTAGCGGGGTCCACACGAGTTTGATGGCTGCGTCGGGATTTGTCTGCGCGATGTAGACGTCTTCGCCGCGCCTAGCTGCTTCCAGCAAGCGGGGCAGCTGGGCTTGAGCATCGGCGACGGAATAGTGGGTCATGCCGGCACTATAGCCCAAGCTCGTAAGTCTTGCCATCTAACCCCGATACAGCCCCGCATCCGGATCGCTCCCGCCGCGCACCTCCGCCGCCACGATCTGGGAGGCGATGACCGAATAGGTGATGCCGTTGCCGCCGAAGCCCATGACCGCCCAGCAGTGGTCCATCCCCTCGACGGGCCCGATCGAGGGCAGGCCCGTCGCGCTCTCTCCGAACGCTCCGGCCCAGCTGTAGTCGACCTCGAACTCGACCTGCGGCAGCAGCCGCTTCAACTTGTCGGCGATGGTCGCGCATTTGCGGCGGCCCCTGGCCTCGTCCTCGTGGGCGGTCGGGGAGGCCTCGTCCTCGCCGCCGACGATCAGCCGGCCGTCGCCGCCCATGCGGAAATACAGGTACGGATCCGAGGCCTCCCAGACCAGCATGTCGCGCAGCCAGGCCGGGCACCGCTGGCGCGGTTTGGACGCCATGGCCCAGGTCGAGATGACCTTCGCACCCGGCGTCGGCACCCCCTTGGGGAACTCGTAGCCGCAACAGAACACCACCGATTTCGCCCGCACCGCATGGCCTGCGTCGGTCAGCAGGGTGACGCCGTCGGGATCGCTGGCTGCCTCGAGCACCTCGACCTGAGAATAGACCCTGGCCCCCCGCGCCTGCGCCCGTCGCAGCAGTCCCGCCGCCAGCCGTGCCGGATCGCCGCTGGCCGAACCCGCCGAGACGATGGCCCCCGTCCGCTCCATCCCGAACCGCTCGCGCAACTGCGCCGGGCCGATATATTCGCTCTCCAGACCGATCCCGGCCCGCGCCTCGGCCTCGGCCTCCAGCGCGCGATGGCCGTATTCGTCGCCCGCCAGATACAGGGACGACTTGTCCTTCAGGCCACAGACGATCCGTTCCTCGGCCACGATCGCCTTCAGCGCGTCCACCGCCGAGCGCGACCGCAGATAGGCCCGCCGGGCCCTGGCCATGCCGATCTTCTCGGCCAGGGCGGTCAGCGACAGGTCGATCTCCCATTGCAGCAGGGCGGTCGAGGCCACGGTCGATCCCATCAGCGGCGGTCTGCGGTCCAGCACGGCGACCGACCCGTCCTTGGACAGCTCATGGGCCATGAAGGCCCCGCTGATCCCCGCCCCGATGATCGCCACATCGACGCTGATCGCCTGGCTCAGCGGACGCACCGGCACCCCGAGGCCGGGACTGTCGGCCCACAACGACCGTCCGGTCCTGAGATCACGTTTGAGGGTCGCGCCGGTCATGGAAGTCTCCGATCAAGCGGAGCCTTAGCCGTTCAGGGCGCGATCGGTTCCGCCGCGAAGATCAGATCGATCTGCGCCGCCTCCAGCAGACGCCATTCCCCCGGTGCCAGATCGTCAGGCAGGACCAGCCCGCCCATCCGCTCGCGGTGCAGGGCCTCGACGTGGTTGCCGACGGCGGCGAACATCCGGCGCACCATGTGATAGCGGCCCTCGGTGACCGTCAGCCGCGCCTCGGTCGGCGAGATCACCTCCAGAACAGCCGGGGCCAGCGGCTTGTCCTCCCCCTCGAGCACCAGTCCGCCCGCGGCGAACAGATCGTCTTCGGTCCCGACCAGCGGCCTTGCCAGGGTCGCGCGATAGACCTTGGCCACGTGCTTCTTCGGACTGATGACCCGGTGCAATAGATCGCCGTCGTCGGTCAGGAGCAACAGGCCCGAGGTCTGTTTGTCCAGCCGCCCTATGGTCGAGATCGCCGGATCGCGTCGACGCCACCGATCCGGCAGGACGTCATAGACCAGGGCCCCGTCCTCCTTCCTCGAACAGGTCATCCCCAGCGGCTTGTTCAGCATCATGACCAGGCCGGGCACGGGATCCAGCGCCTCGCCGTCGATCTCCATCCGCCCGGAAAGGTCGGCCGTCACCGCGATCCGCTGCGACACATCGGTCACGTCCGCGCCGTCCAGAACGATCCCCCCGACCTTGCCCAGCCGCGCGATCTCGGTCCGCGAGCCATAGCCCATGGAGCCCAGCAGCTTGTCGACCCGCGATGTCTTTACCTTCGTCATCGCGCTGCTTGCGCCCGCAGGGGGTTCACTTCACGCACTCGAACAGCTTGTAGGGCCCGCCGTCGCCGGCCGGGGTGACCCGCTTGAACGCCGCCTTCAACTCGGCCTCATAGGGCAGGTGCCGGTTGGCCACGAGCCACAGCACGCCACCCTTGCCCAACATTTCGGCCGCCTTCTTGATGAAGGCCTGGCCCAGCCGACGGTCCTCGGCCCCGCCGTCATGGAAGGGTGGATTGGAGACGATGAAATCAAGATCCCCCGCCCCCTCGATCGTCCGCACATCCGCCCATTCAAAGGACGCCCGCGCGTCCTCGACATTCTTCTTCGCAGATTCAATGGCTCGACGGTCCAGATCGATCAGGCGCATGGACGTCACTCGCGACCCTTGCAGTACAGCACCCGCCAAGGCACCCCACCCACATCCGAGGTCAGCGCCCGCGCCCTTGATGCCCAAATCCCGGCCGCCGTTCTCAGCGAAATAGCTGGCAAGGACTGCGCTGCCTGCGTCGAGCTTGTTCCAGGAGAATATGCCAGGCTGAGACCAGAAGCCCTTTATCCGCTGCTGCGCCCCGGCCTCGATCGCTTCATCCACCCATGTCATCGCCTCCGGCCGGATCACCACACAGCGCCGGTGATGCGCCTTGGCCGTCTCGCCGACTTCGACGCCGAACGCCGTCAGTTCCTTCTTGAGTCGCGATCCGCCCTTGTCCTTGGGAGCCATGACGTCCAGCCGCCCGCCGACCTTCAGCGCCTGCAGCGTCAGCGCCAATGTGTAGCGCCGCTCCAGCACCCCCGGCGGCGCATAGATCATGGCCTCGTCGACAGACCCGGCCTCCAGCCTTTCGAGCGCGGTCGATCCGGGGATCAGGGGTGAGGTCTGGATCGCGCCGCCCTCGCCGGTTGCGGGCGGATCGAACACCAGCGGCGGTCGGCCATAAAGGATCGTGGTCATCGCCGGGACTTAACCGTCCGGCGCGCCCGCGTCACCCTCGGGTGATCGGCATAGTCTCCTCCCGGACGCCGAGGGGCGATGAGGTCTGTCTGGTACCTCTCATTCTTTCCCCGCTTGCGGGGGTGGAGAAAGGCTCGCATGCGAGCCGACAACGGGTGCGGCGCTCCTTCAGCGTCGTGACGGAGGGGGGCTTACCCGGCCGGCCGGTGAGGAACCCCTTCCCCCCCTTGCGGGGGTCGAAGGAGAGCGCATCGCGATCGACTGAGGTGGCAGGCGGAGCCTGACGGATGGGTGGTGCCACGATGCGAAAGATCGCGTCCGTTCGTCCTCGCATTGGAAAGTGCCTTTCACCCCCCATCCGTCCGCTTCGCGGCCACCTTCCCCCGCAAGAGGGGGAAGGATTTGGCTTGTCCAACGCCTCCAGGTTTCAAACTTCGAGCGTCCAATCCCTTGCCCCGCAACGGATTGCAGATTTCTCGATCTCTCAAACGCGCCCAGGTATCCCACGCGGCTATACTGCCCTTCGTCCCGTCGCGGGGAAGGGCGCAAGGCCTTGCGATCTTGTTGCGGCGGGGGTGTGTGGAGCGGGGCGGTCGAGGCCTCGTCCCTGGTCAGCCTTGGCGAGCTCCGAGGTCCGGTTTCGACCGGGCGCGGCGCCCGGGGGATCGGGGACGGTGTCGCCGGTCGTGCAAAGGGTCTGGCGCAGAGAGTCGGATCGTTCAGGGGCTCGTGTCGTAAGGACACGACCCTCCCGCCGGGGGCGCGGTAGCGGCAAGGGGTTAATACCCCCGCTGGTTCGTGGAAACACGAGCCGTACAGCTCCTGGAAAACCACGCACGCGGAGCGACGACGCGATGCCGAAACACATTCTACCCCACGGTCACCGGGCGTCGCGCCCGGCGCTCCGCCGGCCCTTCCCATCGCTTCAGCGAGAGATCGCGTGAGGGCGAAGAGGCGTGTGTGGTCAGTGGTAGTGCTAGGGTCTGGACTCAATAGTTGTTATCTTTTCCGTCATCCTCGGGCTTGTCCCGAGGATCCAGACTCACGCTGGCAGCATTTGGCGTTGCCCTCTACGCGAGATAACAGCATCCCGAGTCTTGGCTGCTGACGGTGTTTCTGGATCCTCGGGACAAGCCCGAGGATGACGGGATATAAAAATGCTCACCGTATCAGACCGTTAGCCGAGGGCATGGGCCTGATCGAGTTGACCACGGACCCTGCCACGACTCACCAGCATCACCGCCGACCTCGCCCCCTCCCCACACCCCTCCTCCCCCGCTACACTGGCCGCCATGTCCTCTGCCCCACTCCCCGACGCCGGCCGCAACTGGGTGGATGATCATGCGCCGGAGGCCTTGAAGCCCTGGCTCAAGCTGGGGCGGTTCGACCGGCCGATCGGCATCTGGCTGCTGCTCCTGCCCGGCTGGCAAGGGATTGCCCTTGCCCAGGCGCAGTTCGCTCAGCCTCCCGGCCTCTATGTCCTGTGGCTGGTGGTGGGCTTTGCGCTCGGGGCCTGTCTGATGCGGGCGGCGGGGTGCGCCTTCAACGACATCGTGGATCGTGACATCGACGCCAGGGTCGCCCGCACGGCGGCTCGCCCGCTCGCCTCGGGCCGCATCACTGTCAAACAGGCCTGGGGGTTTCTGATCGGCTGCAGTCTGGTCAGCCTGCTGATCCTGCTGACCCTGCCGGTCGCCGCCATCGGGCTCGGCGTCGCCTCCCTCGTCCTCGTCGCCGCCTATCCCTTCATGAAGCGGATCACCTGGTGGCCTCAGGCCTGGCTCGGCCTGACCTTCAACTGGGGCGCATTGATGGGGTTCGCTGCCGCCATTCCCCTTGCCGCCGTGACGATCCTGCCGCCCGAGATGCGCACAGAACTGCATCCGTTTTTCTGGCAGGCGCTCGAAATGACGTCGAACGACTACGCTCTGCAAGACCAGCACTACGTCGAGCTTCACATCGCAGCCTATCTGCCCGCCCTCCTCCTCTACGCCGGCGGCGTCTTCTGGACCCTGGGCTACGACACAATCTATGCGCTGCAGGACATCGAGGATGACGCCATGGTCGGGGTCAAGTCCTCGGCCCGACGCCTGGGCCAGAACGTCCCGCGCGGCGTGGCCCTGTTCTATGTCGCGGCCGTCGCCTGCGCCGGACTGGCCGGGCTGAACGCGGGTCTGGGTCCGCTGTTCTACGCCGTCCTGATCGCCTATGGGGCCCATCTGGCCTGGCAGGTCCGCACGCTGCGGCTCGACAACAGCCCCCTGGCCCTGCGACTGTTCAAGTCGAACCGCGAGGCCGGCCTGATCCTGCTTCTCGCCATCGCGCTCGGCGGACTGCATTTCTCGTGAAGGACATTCGATGAGCTCTCCGTTCAAGCGCCCGGTCGTCCTGGTCGGCACGGCCGCCGCCGCCCTGGCCGTCGTGGGCGCGATCGCCTTTGCCGTCATCACCAGCCGCCCGGACGAGACGCCGGCACCGACACCCGCACCCCCGCCCGCCACGGCGGTCGTGACCCCGGCCGAGGCCGCCGCCCCCTTCGATTTCTGGTCAGAGACCCCCTACGCCTCGGTGGAACTGACCCTGCCCCCGGCGCTGAAGCCCTATCCCGACCTGCACGCCCGGCTGTTCGCGGCTGGGGTGCGCGACCTGCGTCAGTTCACCGAAGGGTCCCAGTCCGATCGCACCGAGGCCGGCGGCGACATGGGCCTCGGGGCCTATGAGAAGACGATCGAATACGACACCCCGGTCGAGACCGGGAAACTGTTCAGCCTTGCCCGCACCGTCTACGAATACACCGGCGGGGCCCACGGCCTGTCCAGCTATTCGGCCATCCTGTGGGACAAGGCGTCGAAGCAACAGATGACTGCGGCCCAGCTGTTTCGGCCCGGCGCCGACCTGTCGGTCCTCGACACCGCCCTGTGCGCCGCCCTGAACGCCGAGAAGGAAAAGCGCAATCCCGGTGTCGAACCCCTGACGCTGGGCACGGTCGAGGGCGAGATCTGGTCCTGCCCCACCGCCGCCGGGATGCCCTTCGTGCTGGCCGCCGGATCGACCCCGGGCAAGGCGGGCGGGCTGACCTTCCTGATTGGTCCCTATCTGGTGGGATCCTATGCCGAGGGTTCCTTCTGGGTGAACGTGCCCCAGTCGGCCTTCCGCGCCCTGATCGCGCCCGCCTATGCCGACGAGTTCGCCGGCGAGCCGACGCCCCTGCCCGAGGAAGACGGCCAGTAGCCTATTGGGCCAGAAAGGCGTCGGTCAGTTCGGCGAACCGGGCGGGCTGGTCGGCCATGATGAAATGACGGCTGCCGTCCACCCGGATCAGCTTGACGCCGGGCAGGGTCGCATACTCCCGGCCCCAGGTCGCGTCGGCCATAACGGCGGGCGCACCGCCGTCGGCGTCTGCGGCATACAGCACCGTGACCGGCGTGGTCATGGCCGCCAGACCCGGCCGGGCATCGGTGGTCATCACGTCCCGGATCGCCGCGCCCAGGGCCTGACGATCCGAAGCCATCGTCCAGTCCACCATGGCGATACGCGTGGCCGGATCGCGCGCCAGACCGACGGCACCTTGGGTCTGGGCGGCGCGAAGGGCGGGTTCGGGCGTGTCGCGCATCGAGGCGGCCGCCTGGGCCGCGAAGGGCCGCGCGGACTCCACCGTCGCCTGGGGTCCGAACAGGGCCGAGAAGAAGGGCAGGTTGTCGACCGCCATGACCTTGCCGACCAGCTCTGGATGCCGCTGGGCCAGCAGCAGGGCCGACAGACCGCCCATCGAATGGCCGATCACGGCGGGCCGGTCCAGCCGGGCGCTGCGCACATAGGCGGCCAGGGCCTCCACCGCCGGATCGACGAAGGGTCCGTCGCCGTGGCTCCAGGGCTCGCCGGCGAAACCGGCGTACTGGACCAGGTGGACGCGGTGCGTCGCCTTCAGCCGCTCCGCCTCGGCCCGCCAGACTTCGCGCGAAGAGCCGAAGCCGGGGATCATCAGGACGTCGGGGCCCGATCCGGTCACCTCGACCGACAGCCGGTCCGAGATGAAGGGGGCGAGGGCCGGTGCCGTCATCGCAGTGTCCTGGCCCCAGGCCTGGGCGGCGACGACGAAAGAGGGCGAGCAGACGGCGAGGCCGATCAGGGCAGCGCGCAGCCGGGGGCGCGCCTGGAAGAAGGCGTTGAGCATCATGGTCTCCAGGGTGAAATCAGGCTGACGGGGTCAGCCGTGTGGGTTTTCGAAAATCTCTTCCACGGGCTGTTTGAACAGCACCGCGATCCGGTAGGCGAGGTCCAGCGAGGGGTCGTGCTTCTCGGTCTCCAGAGCGTTGACCGCCTGGCGCGAGACCCCCAGGGCCTGACCCAGCTGTTCCTGGGTCCAGCCACGCTCGGTGCGCAGCATCTTCAGCCGGTTCTTCATCGGCTGGTCTTCACGAAGGGGGAAACCAGGCCATAGATTCCCCAGAACAGCGGATAGATCAGCCAGCCGGGCGCATGCGGCGCATCGGCATAGCTCTCGCCAAAGCCCCAGGCGCTGAACAGGGCCATGGCGATCCCGGCCGACAGGATGAACTGTTTGGCCGTCAGGCTGCGCACGAACTCATCGGACTCGTTCATCAGCGACAGGGTGGCCCAGATCTGGCCCGCCACCGGGGCCGAGACCGTCAGGGCCAGGGCCCAGGCCGCGACCGGACTGGCGATATCGTCGAAGGCCCCGAAGATGGCGGCCATGTTGACGGCGACATAGCCGGCCATGAAGGCCATGGTGCGGATGACGTATCTTCGATGGGCCGGCGTGGCCGATCTGCCGAGAGCGAGCATGACGTGTTCTCCTGACGAAATGTAAGGCGTACATTACATCAGGCTTTTGTCGTGTCAACCTGACTTTCTGTAAGGACCGCGTGACTTTTTCAGATCGAATATCCGACCCCCGGGCCTTCATCCTGGCCAACACCCGGCTTCAGGCCGTGCCCCATGCGCCGCAGATTTCGCTGTGGCTGGCCGACGAGATCACCCCCATCTGGCGGATGACCGAGGAGGAACTGGGCGAAATCGGCCTGCCTCCGCCCTTCTGGGCCTTCGCCTGGTCTGGCGGCCAGGGACTGGCGCGGTATCTGCTGGATCATCCCGCTGAGGTCGCCCGACGAACCGTGATCGACTTCGCCACGGGTTCGGGCCTGGTCGGGATCGCGGCGATGATGGCCGGGGCGACCTCGGCGCTGGGCGCCGACATCGACCCCTTCTGCGGCGCGGCGGTCGCTCTCAATGCTGAGGCCAACCATGTCGAGATGGGGTTCACCGACCGCGACCTGCTGGATGCACCGCCGCCCCCGGTTGACGTCATCTGCGCCGGCGACGTCTGCTACGAGAAGCCGATGACCGAGCGGGTCCTGGCCTGGCTGGGGGCCGCACGGGCGAACGGAACCCGCGTCCTGATCGGCGACCCGCACCGGACCTATTTCCCCAAGTCGGATCTCAAGCTGCTGGCCGAATACCAGGTGCCGACCACGCGCGAGCTCGAGGATTTCGCCATTAAACGCTCCAGCGTCTGGGCCATGCCGTGAGCACGGACAGCCACGCTTGGACTTCTGCCGATGCGGCCCATATGTCCGTCATGACCCGATCCATCGCCCTTGCCGTCGCCATCATCTCCCTGGCCGGACCGGTCTCGGCCCAGGTCCATCCCTACAGCCCGGCGGGTCGTCCCGACCTGACCACCGGCGACATCCATCGCTACGAGATGGACAGGCTGCGCAACCAGGCGGATCGCAGCCAGGCCCTGGCCCAATCGCAGTCGGCCCAGACCCGGACGACGATCCAGCAACTCCAGTCTCGACGCCAGCCGCCTCTGGTCCTGCCCGAAGCCCGTCGCCCCCTGACTCTCGAAGAGGCGCGCCAGGCCCGTCAAGCCGCCGAGGCCCGCAGCGGGGCCGTCGTCCGCTCCACCACCCAGATCGACACCTGGCTCGACCGACGCCCGCAATAGCGGTGATCACCACGCCGCATCCCTTTCCTTCAACGCGCGTTCCGGCCTAGCTTGAGGGCCAACGGAGGGACGACATCATGCGCTGGGAAGGTGGAGAACGCGGTGGCGGCATCGAGGATCGGCGTGGCCTGGGCGGCGGCGTCGCGGCCGGCGGCGGCCTGGTCGGTCTGGTGCTGGCGGCGGCCGGATACCTGTTCTTCGGCATCGATCCCTCCACAACCCAGCAGGTCGTCAGCCAGTTCGGTCCCGCCACGGGCCAGCAGGAAGGCACCGTCGGAACCCCCGAGGATCAGGCCGGGCTGTTCGTCGATGTCGTCGGCGAAAACGTCAACGACGTCTGGGCCGAGAAGCTGAACGGCTATCGCAGACCCAATGTCGTCATCTACACTCAGGGCACCCCGACCGGCTGCGGCTTTGGCCAGGCGGCGATGGGGCCCTTCTACTGCCCGTCCGACCAGACCATCTATCTGGACCTGAATTTCTGGCAGGAGATGGAGACCCAGTTGGGCGCATCCGGTGCCGATTTCGCCCGGGCCTATGTCATCGCCCACGAGTTCGGCCATCACGTCCAGACCCTGACCGGGGCCTCGCAACAGGCGCAGGAGGCCCAGCAGCGGGCCCGCAGCGAGGGCGAAGGCAATCGCTATTCGGTGGCGCTGGAGCTTCAGGCCGACTGCTATGCCGGGGTCTGGGCCGCCAATGCCGCCCAGGTCGGCAACGGCCAGGTCGTGGTCGAGGCCGGCGACATCGAAGAGGGCCTTCGCACCGCCTCGGCCATCGGCGACGACACCCTGCAACAGCGCGGCGGCGGCCGGGTCTCTCCCGAAAGCTTCACCCACGGCTCGTCGGCACAGCGGATGGAATGGCTGCAACGCGGCTATCAATCCGGCGACCCGGCGACCTGCGACACCTTCGCGGCGCTGTAGGCGGCAGGCTCGTCGTCAGCCAGACTGTCGCCTGCCCACAGAATCCCGCGCTTGCTGCGTCGCAACCTTGGCGGCATGGTCCGCTGCGTGAAAATCTCGGCCTCTGAAACCCTGGGCGGCGCGCGGCGCATCGTCGTCAAGATCGGCTCATCGCTGGTCGTGGACGCCGACAGTCGCGCCCCGGCGGCAGTCTGGCTGGCCGCCCTGGCGCAGGACATCGCCGAGCTGCGCGCCCGGGGCCGTGAGGTCATCGTCGTGTCGTCGGGGGCGGTGGCTTTGGGGCGCGGGCGGCTGGGCCTGACCCGGAATGCGCGACTGGATGAGAAACAGGCGGCGGCGGCGGTCGGGCAGTCGCTCTTGATGCAGGCCTGGGAGGCGGCCCTGGGCCCGCAATCCCTGACCCCGGCCCAGGTCCTACTGACCCGCGACGACACCGAACGGCGGCGGCGCTGGCTGAATGCACGAGCCACTCTGGACGCCCTGCTCAAGCTCGGCTGCATCCCCGTCGTCAACGAGAACGACACCGTCGCCACCGAAGAAATCCGCTATGGCGACAACGACCGGCTGGCGGCGCGGACGGCCCAACTGGTGCGGGCTGACCTGCTGATACTGCTGTCGGACGTCGACGGTCTGTACTCCGCCGATCCAAGGAAGCACCCGGCGGCGAGCCATCTGGCCGTCATCGAGGCCCTGACCCCCAAGATCCTCGCCATGGCGGGCGGGGCGAATGCGGCGGCCGACGTCGGCACCGGCGGCATGGCGACCAAGCTGGAGGCGGCGCGGATCGCCCGGTCGGCGGGGTGTGCGACCCTGATCGTCTCGGGGCTTGAACTGCATCCGCTGCGGGCCCTGGCGCAGGGGGCGAGGGCGACGCTGATCACGGCACCCGCAACGCCGCTGGCCGCCTACAAGCAATGGATCGCGGGCAGCCTGGAACCCGCAGGCGCCATCGCCATCGACGACGGCGCGGCCCTGGCCCTCGTCGGGGGGCGCAGCCTGCTGGCCTCGGGCGTGCAGCGGGTCGAGGGCCGGTTCGATCGGGGCGACTGTATCCGGGTCGTGGGGCTGACGGGCGGCGCGCTCGGCGTGGGTCTCGCCGCCTATGCCGCCGACGAGATGGAGCGGATTCGCGGCCGCCATTCGGGCGAGATCGAGGGGCTGGTCGGCTACAAGGGGCCAGGCGTGGCCATACACCGCGACGATCTGGTACTGGACCGCCCATGACCATCCAGCCCCCGCAAGCTCAGTCCGACGTCGCCGCCCTGATGGCCGACATGGGCCGCCGTGCCCGAGCTGCTGGCGAAGCGGTGCGCCTGGCCTCTGCCGCGACGCGGTCGGAGGCTCTGAGCGCGATCGCGACGGCCCTGCGCACCCATGCCGACGCCATCCTGAGCGCCAACGCCACCGACGTCGCCCGCGTCCGGGCCAACGGCGTGACCGAGGCCCTGATTGACCGCCTGGCCCTGACGCCCGCCCGGATCGCCGCCATGGCCGATGCGGTGGACGAGGTCGCCGCCTTTCCCGATCCGCTGGGCGTCGAGACCGCGCGTTGGACCCGGCCGAACGGGCTGGATTTCGCCAGGGTGCGCACCGCGCTGGGCGTGCTGGCCATCATCTACGAGAGCCGTCCCAATGTGACCGCCGATGCGGCCGCCCTGTGCATCCGCTCGGGCAATGTGGCCATCCTGCGCTGCGGTTCCGACTGTCTGGACAGCTCACTGGCCATCCACGCGGCGGTGGTCGAGGGGCTGACGGCGGCAGGGCTCCCGGCCGACGCCGTGCAACTGGTCCCGACGCCGGACCGCGCGGCTGTCGGCGCCCTGATGACCGGGCTGGACGGCTCCATCGACCTGCTGATCCCGCGCGGCGGCAAGAGCCTGGTGGCCCGGGTCCAGGCCGAGGCGCGGGTGCCGGTGCTCAGCCACCTGGAGGGGTTGAACCACACCTATCTGGACGCCGCCGCCGATCTCGACATGGCGCGCGACATCGTCGTCAACGCCAAGATGCGGCGGGTCTCTGTCTGCGGCTCGACCGAGACCCTGCTGGTCGACGCCGAGGCCGCCGTCCGCCTGCTGCCGCCGGTCGCCCAGGCCCTGATTGCCGCCGGGTGCGAACTGCGCGGCGATGCGGGGTCCTGCGCCCTCGTCCCCGCCATGATCGCGGCCGAGGACGCCGACTGGTCCACCGAATATCTGGCCCCCATCCTGGCCGTGCGGGTCGTGGACGGGCTGGACGCGGCGATCGCCCACATCCGCCGCTACGGCTCGGGCCACACCGAGGCTATTGTCACCGAAGACCCCGAGGCCGCCACAACCTTCCTGAACGCCGTGGACAGCGCCATCGTTCTTTGGAACGCCTCGACCCAGTTCGCCGACGGCGGGGAGTTCGGCTTCGGGGGAGAGATCGGCATCTCGACCAGCCGCCTGCACGCCCGCGGACCGGTCGGGGCCGAGCAGCTGACCAGCTATAAATACGTCGTGCGCGGGACGGGGCAGACGCGGCCTTAAGCTTCGCTGTCCCCACCTTTCGTTTCAGAGGGGTTGTGCCGTGTGCCCCCCGTCTTTAGACGGGCCGCTTAACCGACAACCTGAACGCCAGCGGCAGAGGCACACGCTTCGCCGGGGCCTTCGCGCGCGATGGAACGACCCATGTCCGAGCAAGACGAGAAAGACGCCGCCGTCCGCGCCTCGCTCGCCGTGCATGGCGATTCGGGCGTCACGCCGCGCCACACCCTGTTCTATTTCTACGGTGAGGGCGACCACGACGACCTGAACGAGGTCGCCCGCCGCGCCGGCTTCGTCACGCGCGGTCAGGACGACATGACCGTGCTCGAAACGACGATCCCGGTGGACGAGGCGTCCTTCGCCCCCGTTTCCGCCATGATGCAATCCTGGGCCGCGGCCTTCCAGCTCGACTACGACGGCTGGGAGTGCGCGGTCGTGACCCATTAAGAAAAAGAGGCCGCGATGCCCAAACGTACAGACTTGAAATCCATACTGATTATCGGCGCGGGGCCGATCGTGATCGGTCAGGCCTGCGAGTTCGATTACTCCGGAGTCCAGGCGTGCAAGGCGCTGAAGGCCGAGGGATATAGGGTCATCCTGGTCAATTCCAACCCGGCCACGATCATGACCGACCCGGACATGGCCGATGCGACCTATATCGAGCCGATCACGCCGGAGTTCGTCGAGCGGATCATTGCAAAAGAGCGGCCGGACGCCCTGTTGCCGACCATGGGCGGGCAGACGGCGCTGAATACGGCGCTGGCGCTGGATGCGTCGGGCGCGCTGAAGAAGTACGGCGTGGAGATGATCGGGGCCAAGGCCGAGGTTATCGACAAGGCCGAGGATCGCCAGAAATTCCGTGACGCCATGGACAAGCTGGGCCTGGAATCGCCCAGGTCCAAGGCCGCCCATTCGATGGAAGAGGCGCTGGAGGGGCTGGAGTTCGTCGGCCTGCCCGCCGTGGTCCGTCCGTCCTTCACCCTTGCCGGCACCGGCGGCGGCATCGCCTTCAACCGCGAGGAGTTCGAGGAGATCGTCCTGCGCGGGCTGGACCTCAGCCCCACGACCGAGGTGCTGATCGAGGAATCCGTGCTGGGCTGGAAGGAGTACGAGATGGAGGTGGTCCGCGACACGGCGGACAACTGCATCATCATCTGCTCCATCGAGAACATCGATCCGATGGGGGTCCACACGGGCGACTCCATCACCGTCGCCCCTGCCCTGACGCTGACCGACAAGGAATATCAGCGGATGCGGACCGGCTCGATCAACGTCCTGCGTGAGATCGGGGTCGAGACGGGCGGATCCAACGTCCAGTGGGCGATCAACCCCGCCGACGGCCGGATGGTCGTGATCGAGATGAACCCGCGCGTGTCGCGGTCCTCGGCTCTGGCGTCCAAGGCCACGGGCTTCCCGATCGCCAAGGTCGCCGCGCGTCTGGCCGTCGGATACACCCTGGACGAGCTCCAGAACGACATCACCATGGTGACGCCGGCCTCGTTCGAGCCGTCGATCGACTACGTCGTGACCAAGATCCCGCGCTTCGCCTTCGAGAAATACCCGGGGTCCGAGCCCCTGCTGGGCACCTCGATGAAGTCGGTGGGCGAGGTCATGGCCATCGGGCGAACGTTTCAGGAATCGATGCAGAAGGCCCTGCGCGGGCTGGAAACCGGCCTGTCGGGCTTCGACGAGATCGAGATCGACGGCATGGCCGACGTCGCCGACGACGCCTCGGCCCGCGCCGCCGTGATCCGGGCCCTGGGCCAGCCGACGCCCGACCGGATTCTGGTGATCGCGCAAGCGTTCCGCCACGGCCTGTCGGTCGAGGAGGTCAACGCCGCCTGTTCCTATGAACCGTGGTTCCTGCGCCAGATCGCCGACATCGTGCGCGAGGAAGGCCATGTGCGGGTCAAGGGCCTGCCGACCGAGCCGACCGAGTTCCGCAAGCTGAAGTCCAAGGGCTTCTCCGACGCCCGTCTGGCCACCCTGACCGGAACGACGGAAAAGACCGTGCGCAAGGCGCGGCGTGACCTGTCGGTGCGTCCCGTGTTCAAGCGCATCGACACCTGCGCGGCCGAGTTCGCCTCGGCTACCGCCTATATGTATTCGACCTATGAGACCGGGGCGCTGGGCCAGATTCCCGAGTGCGAGTCCGAGCCTACGTCATTGAAAAAGGCCATCATTCTGGGTGGCGGGCCGAACCGGATCGGGCAAGGAATTGAGTTCGATTACTGCTGCTGTCACGCGGCGTTTGCGTTCGCGGACATCGGTGTCGAAAGCATCATGGTCAACTGCAACCCCGAGACGGTGTCGACCGATTACGACACCTCCGACCGGCTGTATTTCGAGCCCCTGACGGCCGAGGACGTGCTGGAGCTGATCGAAGTCGAGCGTTCGAAGGGCGAGCTTATCGGCTGTGTCGTGCAGTTCGGCGGCCAGACGCCGCTGAAGCTGGCCCACGCCCTGCATGAGGACGGCATCCCGATCCTGGGCACGTCGCTGGATTCCATCGACCTGGCCGAGGACCGCGAGCGGTTCCAGCAGATGCTGCAGTCGATCAACCTGCAACAGCCACCCAACGGCCTGGCACGCTCGGCCCAGGAAGCGGCGGACAAGGCGGAAGAGGTCGGATATCCGGTCGTGCTGCGCCCCTCATACGTGCTGGGCGGGCGGGGGATGATGATCGTCCACGATCGCGAACAGCTGGACCGCTATGTCGGCGAGGCCATGCGGGTCTCGGGCGACGATCCGGTCCTGATCGACCACTATCTGAACCGCGCCACCGAAGTGGATGTGGACGCCATTTGCGACGACGAGACCGTCTTCGTGGCGGGCGTTCTGGAACATATCGAGGAAGCCGGGGTCCATTCGGGCGACAGCGCCTGTTCGATGCCGCCCTTCTCCCTGTCGCCCGCCATCATCGCCGAGCTGAAACGCCAGACCGAGGCCATGGCGCGGGCGCTCAAGGTGCGTGGCCTGATGAACGTGCAGTTCGCGATCGAGGAGCCGCATTCGGCCGAGCCCCGCATCTTCGTGCTGGAGGTCAACCCGCGCGCGTCCCGCACCGTGCCCTTCGTGGCCAAGACCATCGGCGAACCGGTCGCCTCCATCGCCGCCAAGGTGATGGCGGGGGTGCCGCTGAAATCCTTCGGCCTGGCCGACAAGCCGTATGACCATATCGCGGTCAAGGAAGCCGTCTTCCCGTTCGCGCGGTTCGCGGGCGTCGACATCATCCTGGGGCCCGAAATGCGTTCGACCGGCGAGGTCATGGGCCTGGACTGGAAACGCGACGGCGAGGCCGACATGGCCCCCGCCTTCGCCCGCGCCTTCGCCAAGTCCCAGATCGGCGGCGGCACCACATTGCCGACGTCCGGCTGTGCCTTCGTCAGCGTCAAGGACGACGACAAGCCCTTCATCAAGGAGGCTGTCGCCGGCCTGATCGCCCAGGGGTTCAAGGTCATCGCCACCGGCGGAACCGCGACCTATCTGGCCGACCAGGGCCTGGCCGTAACCCCGGTGAAGAAGGTGCTGGAAGGCCGCCCCAACATCGTCGACGCCATGAAGAACGGCGACGTCCAGCTGGTCTTCAACACCACCGACGGCAAACAGGCTTTGCAGGATTCGTTCAGCCTGCGCCGCACCGCCCTGATGATGAAGATCCCCTATTACACCACGGCGGCGGGAGCGCTTGCGGCGTCGCAAGGCATCGCGGCGATCAAGGCAGGCGAGCTGGATGTGAAGGCGATCCAGGAGTACGGGTAAGACGAGAGGGCCCCCTGTTCTTTCGTCATCCTCCAGCGAGCTTGGCGAAACCGGAGGATGACGAGCGGGAGCGATTGCGGTCAATACAGCCGCCCCCGCCAACCGGTGAGTTCCCGGTGATTTCGGCTATGCCGAGGGTGCCAAAGCGCGGCGATCCGGGTCAGGTCGGCTATGCAGAAACCTGAAGAAACCCGCAGATTGCGCCGATACGACCAAGGCGTCGGCCGCTGCGACCGATTCTGACGCAGGCGTGTGCCAGGGTGGGCGGATGGAGCACCATCGTCTGCGCAAATATCGGGGGCCGGAGACCTGGGCCATGGTCCGGCAGGCCTATATCGCCGGAGAATCTGCCCCCTCGCTCGTGCGGCGGTTCGACGCCGGCTACGCCAACCTGCGCTGGCGGGCCAGGATCGAGGGCTGGACCCGCAAGCAGATTGCCGAGACGCTGGACCTCAAGCCGTTGCGTGGCGGGGCCGACGATCCGCGTCCAGCGCTGATGGCCTTGGCGGACCTTGACGGTCTGCCCGAGCCACCGACCGTCGCACCGCGCGAGGCCGTCGCCAGGGCTGTGCGTCGCGCGGCCTGGCTGGTCAGCGAGGGAAAGGCGAACGAGGCGTCGTTGCTGCTGCGCGCCGCCGAGGCGCTGAACAAGCTGGCCTGGGCGGCGAAGGGGTGACGCCACTTTCTCTGGCTAGAGATGGGGTGCCCACATGATTGCGACGGTTCCGAATACGCCCGCAGCCGTGAAGAGCGTCGCCACGGCGATCAGCCCGGCTGTGAAGACCTTGAGCGGGGAACGGGGGCTGCGCTGGGCGGTGAAATAGACCTCCAGCAAGACCAGCGGGATCAGATAGCTGCCGAAGGTGAAGACCGTGTCGGTCGGTCCGGACATGTCGCCCGTCAGACCTGCCGGCCCCTGATTGAGCACGATCCAGCCCATCAGGCCGACCCTCAGGAACCAGACACCGCTGACGACCATGAAGGTGCGCATGGCCCAAATCCTGTGGCGGTCGAAGCGCCGCTTGATCGCGTGTCGCCAGGCCAGGGCCGCGAAGGCGAGGATCAGGACGCCGTTGATCGAGATCGCGACGGCGGAGATCATCGACAAGTAGGCGCCGCGAAAGATGGCCATCCAGAAGCCGCTGAGCGCCAGGAAGCAGGCGACGCTCAGAAAGGCACGGCCGGTCCATCGGTGGAGGCCGGGAAACCTGCGTCGAAGCGGCGGGACCAGTTGCATCAATCCGCCGAGGGTGACGACGGCCGCCAGAAGCACGTGGGCGGCGAAGACCAGATTGCCCGCCGTATCCCCCGCCATATAGCCGGTGATCAGATCCTTGTCGTTCCAGCGCTCGAAGTCGCCCGACAGGGTGCGCGGACCGTAGAAGGCGAGGATGAAATAGATGAAGGCCGCCTGCCCGAAGGCGGCGACCGAAAACCAGGCGATACCCGCCCAGGCCAGGGCCCTCTGGGCGATCGAAGGGGCCGTGCGGACGGGCTGATTGACGCTCGACATGGAACCTCCAACGCGATCCGAAATGGGAGGACCGCCGGAGCTCATGACCGCAGGAACACTGCGCTCGTCTCGCCGATTTGGAATTCGGCCAGAGATTCGGCACTCTTTGGCGGGACAGGCGGCGCCGTGCCGCGAGGACTGCGTGACTTGCCCAGACTTTCAGCGAGCCTTTCGGTACCGGGCCTGCGTCAGCCGAAGCCGATTCGGCGGCGGACGGCTCCGCCGACCCGTCTCCAGACGTATGGACTTATCACGTCGGCTTCTTTCGTGGCCTATATCCTGGGGCAGGAGATCGTGGGCGACGGGCCCCTGACGACCCTGTTCGCCATGGTCGGCGTGGCCAGTTGCGGATGGTCGTGGCTGCTTGCCCGCGCCCTGTTTGATCCAGCGGAACGCGACGCCCGTTGGCCCCGGATCGTGGTGGCCATCGTCTGGCTGACGGGCATCGCCGCGATCGCCGCCGGTCCGGAACACGGCCCGTTCGAGACGGCTGCGGACAACGCCTATGCGCTCAGCGGATCCGCCGCACTTCTACTGACCTTTGTGGAGCCGTTTCAGGGTTTCCGACGATCGCTGCCGAAGCCGGAGCAGAGGTTCCGGATCGCCTTTCTCGTCGTCTACGCTGCGCTGGTGGCAGCATCGATCCTGTTGCTGGGAGAGGCGCAGGTCGCCAACGCCAGTTTCGTCAAGAGCCTGTGCGCCTCTGTCGGGCTGGTGGCGGTGGGCAGCGCCCTGTGGTTCCGCGCCCGACATCCGCTTGTGCCAACCTGCGAGGCGAAGCCCGCCACACGCGTTGTGACGGCACAGGACCGGTTATTGGCCCAGCGGATCCTCGCGCTGCTGAATGAGGAAAAACTTCACGTCAACGCCGACCTCAAGGTCGCAGACCTTGTCCACAGGCTGGCGGAACCCGAGCACAGGGTGACGCGGAGCATCGCGGCTCTCGGCTTCGCCAACTTCAACCGTCTGATCAACCACCACAGGATCGAACAGGCCAAACAGATGCTCGACGCCCCCGGCCTGACCGGCAGGCCGATCCTGCTGATCGCTTTCGACTGCGGCTTCGCTTCGATCGGCCCATTCAACCGCGCCTTCAAGGACGAGACCGGCCTGACGCCCCGCGCCTATCGCAACCGCTCCTCAGCGGGCCAGGCGAAGGCCGCTACCCCCGATGCGACAAGACTGATCGCAGGCTAGATTCCCGCCGCCACCGGCTCCGTCTCCACCGCGTCATCCCCCGCGATGATCCGCGTCGCGGCGAGGTCGGCGGTGACGTTGCCGATGGTGCGCAGGATGTCGGGGATGACCTCGACCGCCAGCAGCAGGGGGAGGACGCCGATCGGGACGCCCATGGCCAGGCAGATGGGGCCGACCGAGGCGAAGAAGCTGACCTGGCCCGGCAGGCCGACCGAGGCGATCGAGACGGCGATGGCGGTCAGGCCGCCGGCGATCAGGGCCGCGATCCCCAGAGGTACGCCGTACAGCTGGGCCGCATAGAGACAGACGGCCAGGTTGGCGACCGGGCTGGTCAGGCGGAAGACCGCCACGGCCAGCGGCAGGACCAGACCGGCCGAGGCGTGCGACACGCCCAGATAATCCCGTGCCCGCTCGACCATGACCGGAAGGCTGGCGAGCGATGACTGGGTCGAGAAGGCGACGACCTGGGCCGGGGCGATGGCCTGGCTGAACCGGCCGAAGCCGATCTTTCCGAAGACCCGCACCGCCAGATAGACCAGGATGATGACGCCGATCTGGCTGAGGCAGACGATGGCGATGTAGTGGCCCAGCACCCCGGCGGCACCCACCCCGGCTCTCAGGCCGACGCCGAGCGCCAGGGCGAAGACCCCGATCGGGGCGGCCAGCAGGACCCAGTGGACGATGACCACCACGGCCTCGGCCGTCGCCTCGAAGAACAGGGCGATCGGGGTGCGCAGCCGGGGCTGGAGCCGGGTCGCCGCGAACCCGAAGGCGATGGCGAAGACCACGACGCCCAGTACCCCGTCGTCGGCCGCCGCCTTGATCAGGTTGGCGGGGGCCAGGCTGCTCAGGAAGGCCCTGAAGCCGTCGGTGTGGGCGGCCTCGCCCACGGCGGCGATCGAGTCGCCGGGGATGCCGCGCAGCAGGGCCTGGCCCGCCACCGGATCGATCGGCCACAGGTTCAGCAGGCCCAGCCCCGCCAGGATGGCGTAGGTCGTCGCCGCCGTCAGCATGATGCCGAACACCACCAGGGCCTTGACCGCCAGCCGCCCCGTCGAGGCCGCATCGGCGATCGACACGATCCCGGTCACCAGCATGGCGAAGACCAGGGGGATGACGGTGATCCGGAGCGCATTCAGCCAGAGGCCGCCCACCGGCTCGACCGCCTCGATCGCACCGGTCAGCGCCGCTGACCCCGACACCTCGACCAGGGCCCCCACGACCAGGCCCAGGATCAGGGCCGCCACGACCCACAGGCTCATCGACGACAGAAGGGCGCGCAGGCGCGATCGGGGGCGAGACATCGGCATCCGTCATCCTTAACATTCCCGCGTCAGGACGCCAGAGAGCCCGTTGCACCCGTCGCGCGCGACCCCCCATGGCCACGGGCGAAAGCCGTGATAGCATCGCGACATGCGCGTATCGTTTCCGGTCCTGGCCGCCCTGTTGCTTACCGCCGCCACGGCCCCCTTCGTGACGATGCTGGCCGCTGCGCCGGCCGCCGCCCAGTCGATCGGGCGGACCTGGGCCAACCCGGTCGATATCGATTACAAATACAATTTCGAACAGACCCATGAGGGCGTCAGCTATCGCACCGGGGCCGAGCCGACCGTGGTCCTGCATCAGGACCGCTATTATCTGTTCGTGACCCAGGCCGACGGATACTGGGTGTCGCGCGACCTGGCCGAATGGAGCTTCGTCGAGCCCAACCGCTGGCCGCTGGACGGATCTGTGGGGCCCGCCGCCGTGTCGGACGGGGAGCGGCTTTATCTGATGCAGTCGTCGCTGGATCCGCTCGGGATGCTGGCCAGCGACCGGCCCGAAACCGGGCGGTGGGACTTCTATACCCGCAGGATGCCGCGCATTCCGGGTGCCGTGACCGGCCGCGACCCGGCACCCGGCCCCAATACCGACCTGCCGGCCGGGCCGTGGTCGCCCGACCTGTTCATCGACAACGACAATCGGTGGTACCTGTACTGGGGGTCGTCCGACGTGTTTCCGCTGTACGGGTCGGAGATCGACCCGATCTCGCCCATGGCCTTCATCGACGAGCCGACGACGATGTTCCGGCTCGATCCGGCGCGCCACGGCTGGGAGCGTTACGGCCAGGACCATTCGGGCACCCTGCCGGACGGCACGCCGGTGGCCCCCTATATCGACGGGGCCTCGATGACCCGCAACGGCGGGCGCTATTACCTGCAGTATTCGGCACCCGGCGCGGAATACAACGGCTCGGCCAACGGGGCCTATGTCGGCACATCGCCCCTGGGTCCCTTCACCTATGCGCCGTGGAACCCGACCAGCTACAAGCCCGGCGGCTTCGTCCAGGGTGCGGGCAACGGCTCGACCTTCCAGGACCGCTACGGCAACTGGTGGAACACCGGCGGGGCCTGGATCGGGTTGAACTGGAGCTTCGAGCGCCGGGTCGCGATGTTCCCCGGCGCCTTCCACACCGATGGCCAGCTGTATTTCTCCAGCCGGTTCGGCGACTTCCCGCAGCGGACGCCGGACGGGCCGGTGCTGAATCCCGAGAGCCTGTTCACCGGCTGGATGCCGCTGTCCTACAAGGCGAAGGCGACCGCCTCCTCGACCGAGGGCGTGTTCACCGCCGACCGGGCCGTGGACGAGGATCCGCGCACCTTCTGGGTCGCGCAATCCAATACCCCGGACCAGACCCTGACGCTGGATCTCGGGGCGGTGAAGGTCGTCCAGTCGGTCCAGGTCAATTACGCTGACTACCAGTCCGGGATGTTCGAGAACGCTCCGAACCAGCGCACCCGGTTCCGCATCCAGTGGTCGCTGGACGGCGAGCAGTGGTTCACCCTGGCCAACCGGATGTCGTCCAACCGCGACAGCCCCAATGCCTATGTCCAGGCCGAGCGACCGACACGAGCCCGCTTCATCCGCTATCAGCACGGCGAGACGCCCGGCGCCCATCTGGCCATCGCCGACCTGCGGGTGTTCGGCAATGCGACGGGGCCGCTCCCCCTCGCGCCCGCCGAGATCACCGTCACGCGCGGCAAGGACCAGAGAAACGCCACGGTCAAGGTCGCGCCTGTCGCAGATCCGGCGGGCGGGCGTATCCTGGGCTACAATATCCGCTGGGGCGTCAGGGCCGATCGCCTGCACCTGACCTATCAGGTCTGGGCCGATGAACTGGCCGCACGTGGGGGTCAGGTCGAGATCGGCGCGCTGAACGTGGGCGTGGACTATTTCTTCGCGGTCGAGGCCTTCGGCGACACCGGGGTCTCGCCCCTGAGCGCCGTCGCCTCGGTCCCGGCGGGCGCGACGGCGGCGGTCAGCGCCCAGACCTCGCCCGCTCTTTCTGGATTGGGCCCGGCGACGGCGGGTGCGACCACGGTGCGGCCCGACGGGACGATCGTGACCGTGATCCCGCCCGTCTATATCAGCGGCGGCCCGGCCGTTTCGGGCACGGGCCTGCCGGCCAGCGGCAATGCCGCGACACCGCCGGGATCGGAGCCGGCATCGACGGCACCCGCGACCGCACCGTCCACGACAGCGCCTTCCACAACGGCACCGGCCGCCGATGAGCCCGCCGAGCACGAGGTTCCTCCCCCCTCCCCCGAACCCTCCTCCGACCCCAAGGACGACTGATGCGCAGACTGGCGACGACCGCAGCCCTGATGATCCTGGCCGTAGCCGGCTCCGCCACTGCCCAGACCTCGACCCCTCTCAAGGACGCGATCCAGCGGGATTACGAGACCAGCCTGGGCGCCATCTTCGACGACTTCCACCGCCATCCCGAACTGTCGGGCATGGAGGTGCGGACCTCGGCCCGGATGGCGGCGCTGCTGACCGGCCTGGGGTATCAGGTCACCACCGGCGTCGGCGGAACGGGCGTGGTGGCGGTTCTGAGGAACGGTGACGGGCCCACGGTCATGATGCGCGCCGACATGGACGGCCTGCCGCTGAAGGAAAACTCGGGCCTCGCCAATGCCTCCACGGTGACCCAGGTCGATGCCGACGGGACCGAGAAGCCGGTCATGCACGCCTGTGGCCACGACGTTCACATCACCGCCCTGGTCGGAGCGGCGCGCCAGATGATGGAGCGGAAGGGTGACTGGTCCGGCAACCTGGTCCTCATCGTCCAGCCGGCAGAAGAACGCATTTTCGGTGCCCGGGCCATGGTCGAGGACGGCCTGTATTCCCGCTTTCCCAAGCCCGACTATGCGATCGCCTTCCACGTCGCGGCCGACCTGCCGACCGGGCGGGTGGAGGTGCCCCTGGGCATCGTTTCGTCCAGCTCGGACAGCGTCGATATCGCGGTCCACGGCGTGGGGACGCACGGCGCCTATCCGCACCTGGGCGTCGATCCGGTGCTGGTCGCCTCGTCGATCGTCGTCAATCTGCAGTCGCTGCGCAGCCGCGAGATCAATCCGCTGGAGGGGGCGGTGGTCACGGTCGGCGCCGTCCACGGCGGGATCAAGCACAACATCATCTCCGACCGTGTCGATCTGCAACTGACCGTCCGCGCGGATACGCCCGAGGTCCGCACCCGGCTGCTGGACGGTATCGACCGGGTCGCGCGGGGTACGGCCGAGGCCCTGGGCGTGCCCGAGGACAAGCTGCCCGACGTCGTCCGGTCGCCGACCGAGACCACGCCGGCGACCCACAACGACCCGGCGACGGCCCAGCGGGTTCGCGACGCCATCGTCGCCGCCATGGGGAACGGGGTCCTGATCGACCAACCGCGTACCGGGATGGGGGCGGAGGACTTCGCCTATTTCGTCACCCCCGACAGCGATGTGAAGGGCGTCTATTTCAGCGTCGGGGGCACACCGGCTGCCGAGGTGGACACCGCCCCCGGCCACCACTCACCCCTGTTCAGGATCGATCCCGAGCCCTCGGTCACCACGGGGACTGAGGCGATGGTGGTCGCAGGTCTGGCGCTGCTGGCGAAGAGCTGATCGGACCCACTGAGGCGAGTTGCCGCTGTGGCTGAACCTTTACCGTCGGATCGGCGTTGATCCCGGCAATCTGGAGAAGACCCATGGCCCTGTCCCGTATCGCCACCGTCCTCGGCGGCCTGTTGATCTCCAAGGGCGGACGTCGGTTCGCCGGACGGCATGCGGGCAAGCTGGCGCTCGCGACCCTGGCCTGGGAGCTGTATCAACAGCATCGCAACAAGGCCGTACCGACCGGCCCGCAGGCGACGACTGCCCCGCCCCCGCCCCGCCCGCAAAGCCGTACCCGCTGGAGCGGCCGGCGCGTCTGACGCACGACGCTTGCCCTCCGTTGCGTAAACCGGCGTAGTCTCGGGTTCGACCGAGGGATAAGCCGATGATCACCGTCCATCACCTGAACAACTCGCGCTCGCAGCGGGTGCTGTGGCTGCTGGAGGAACTGGGCGTTCCCTACGACGTGAAACGCTATGAGCGGGATGCCCAGACCATGCTGGCCCCGCCGGAACTGCGCGCCATCCACCCGCTCGGCAAGTCGCCGGTGATCGAGGACGAGACGGGCACCACCGCCGAGACCGGGGCCATCATCGAGCACCTCCTGGCCCGGCATCCCGGCAACGCCCTGACGCCCGCCGCCGGGACAGAGGCGGCCAAGCGGATGAACTACTGGCTGCACTATGCCGAGGGGTCGGCGATGACGCCCCTGCTGCTCAAGCTTGTCTTCGGGGCCCTGCCCGGACGCGCGCCTGGCCTGATCCGGCCGGTGGTCAAGGCGGTGTCGTCCAAAGCCCAGTCCGGCTTCATCGATCCCCAGATCGCCGCCCACACCGCCTATTGGGAGGGCGAACTGGTCCGGTCGCCGTGGTTTGCGGGCGAGGCCTTCAGCGCCGCCGACATCATGATGAGTTTCCCGGTCGAGGCGGCGTCCAGCCGCGTGCCGTTCGGGCCGGACAAGCCGAAGCTCAAGGCCTTCCTCCAGACCATCCACGCTCGCCCGGCCTATCAGCGGGCGCTGGAACGGGGCGGGCCCTACGCCTATGCCTGAGGCGGCGCCTCCGACATTGCGGTGATCGGGGCAACCGGCGGGGTCGGGCCGCGTTAAGGACGGATGCGTATCCAGACCCTCCAGATCACCGTCGGCGTCGTCGCCGCCATCGCCTTCGTCATCGCATTCATCTCGGCGGGGGTGGCGCTGGTGTCGTTCGTCTTCGCCCTGATTGGGGCGGCGGCACTGGGGTGGGTCACCTACAGCATCGCCCGGCGGATGCTGAGCCAGCGCCGGTCGCGGGACGTGACCCCATCCTGAGCCGTTTGGGCCGCCGACTTGAGTTTTGCCGTCAGGCGCCCTAGTCTCTTTGGCCGGTCGCGCGCGCCCAGCGACCGCTCCTTTCTCGAGACAATCCCTTCAGTCCGCCTCCGGTACCCCGGGCGATATCCAAGAAACTCCTGATCCCTATGGAAAAAGTGCCTATGACGGGCGAGGGCTATCGCGTCCTCGACGACCAGTTGAAGCAGTTGAAGTCGGTAGAGCGTCCCAGCGTCATCGCGGCGATTTCCGAAGCCCGCGAACACGGCGACCTGTCCGAAAACGCCGAGTATCATGCGGCCAAGGAACGCCAGGGCTGGATCGAAGGCCAGATCGCCGAGATCGAGGACAAGATCAGCCGCGCCCAGGTCATCGACGTCTCGAAACTGTCGGGCAGCCAGGTCAAGTTCGGCGCCACGGTCACCGTGGTCGACGAGGACACCGAGGACGAAGGCCGTTACCAGATCGTCGGCGAGCACGAGGCCGACGTGAAGGCGGGCAAGATCTCCATCTCCTCGCCCATCGCCCGCGCCATGATCTCCAAGGAGGTCGGTGACGTCGTCGAGGTCAACACCCCCGGTGGGGTCAAGGCCTATGAGATCCTCAAGGTCGAGTGGAAGTAGGCTCACCCCTGCGAATCCAGGTCGTCTCTGACGGCCGCGCGGGAATCGAGAATCAGGCGCTGGGCCTCGCCGAGGCGATCCAGCGCCTGACCCCCGCAGAGATCACCATCAAACGCATCCGCTGGCGGCCGCTGTTCGACCGGCTGCCGGTCGCGCTGAAGACGCCGGCCATGCTCGACCCGACGTCAGATGCCCCCTTCCCCGCCCCCGGAGAGGCCTGGCCCGATCTGTGGATCGCGACCGGCCGGGCGACCTTGCCGCTGTCCCTGGCCGCACGCCGCCTGAGCGGGGGCCAGACCTTCGTCGTCCAGACCCAGGACCCCCGCCTGAACGCCGCGCGGTTCGACATGGTTGTCGCCCCGGCCCACGACGATCTCGAGGGCGACAATGTCTTTGCGATCACCGGCTCTCCCCATCGCGTCACCACCGAGCGGATCGCGGAGGCGGTGCCGGCATTTGCCGACCAGATCGACCCCCTGCCCCACCCGCGCGTCGCGGTCCTGATCGGCGGGCGGTCCAAGGCGTTCGACCTGTCCGAAGGCCACGCGGTCGAGATGGCGGACGAGATCGCCGAAGCGGTCCGGGCGATCGGTGGCTCCCTGATGCTGACCTATTCCCGTCGCACACCGGATGCGGCGCGCGCCGCGATGACCGAGCGGCTCAAGGCCCTGCCCGGCCTGATCTGGGACGGGACGGGGCCCAACCCGCTGTTTGCCTGGCTGGCCGCCGCCGACCACATCCTGGTCACCGAGGACAGCGCCAACATGGCCACCGAAGCCGCCTCTACGGGCAAGCCGGTCCACATCCTGCCGATGGTTCCCCTGAAGCCGCCCGGCAAGTTCGCGGCCCTGCACGCCGACCTGGAAGAACGCGGCGCGACCCGCCCGTTCGACGGGGTCCTGGAAAGCTGGACCTATGAGCCCCTGACCGAGACCGACCGGGCGGCGCGCGCCGTGCTGGAGGCGATGGGCGCGCGGGGTTAGTCCCCGCCGCCTCCGCCATCTCCGCCGCCGTCCCCGCCGTCCATGGCACCGTCGTTGTCGGCCGACTTGTCACGACCGCCGCTGTCACTCGTGGTGATCACCCCGCCGTCGCCGCCGTCGTTCTTGCGGGCAGCCGCCTTGCTCTTGCTCGCGTCGATCGCCACGCCCAGTCCGGCCCCGATCGCAACGCCGACCCCCAGGCCCAGGGCCAGGTTGTCGGTGATGATCCCGAAGGCCGCACCCAGGGCCAGGCCCAGCCCGATCCCGACGCCCATGAAACTCGTCTGCGCCATGCGCACCTCCCCTGTGAACAGTTCGCGTCCCGGCATCGCACGAAACGGAATCAGCGCCTAAATAGACGACCATGACCGACCTTCGCAAAGACCCTCGCTCCGTCCGCCTCGCCGTCATCGGCTCGGGCCCCGCCGGCTGGACCGCCGCCATCTATGCGGCGCGCGCCATGCTGGAGCCGGTGATCATCGCGGGTCTTCAGCCCGGCGGCCAGCTGACCATCACCACCGACGTCGAGAACTATCCGGGCTTTGCCGAGACCATCCAGGGCCCCTGGCTGATGGATCAGATGCGCGCCCAGGCCGAGCATGTCGGGGCCGAGGTGATCGAGGACATCGTCGTCTCCGCCGACCTGTCGTCGCGGCCCTTCCGACTGAAGCTCGATTCCGGGGCCGAGCTGCTTGCCGAGACGGTGATCATCTCGACCGGGGCCCAGGCCAAATGGCTGGGGCTCGACAGCGAGCAGAAATACCAGGGCTTCGGCGTCTCCGCCTGCGCCACCTGCGACGGGTTCTTCTATCGCGGCAAACAGGTGATCGTGGTCGGCGGTGGCAATACGGCGGTCGAAGAGGCGCTGTTCCTGACCAATTTCGCCGCCAAGGTCACCGTCGTCCACCGCAAGGACGAGTTCCGCGCCGAGAAGATCCTGCAGGACCGCCTGTTCGCCCACCCCAAGGTCGAGGTCATCTGGAACCACAAGGTCGAGGAAATCCTGGGCCAGAGCGACGGCATCGCCTCCAACGTCACCGGCGTGCGGCTGTCGCACACCACGACCGGCGCCGAGCAGAGCGTTTCCGCAGACGGCGTCTTCATCGCCATCGGCCACGCCCCCTCGTCGGAACTGTTCCAGGGCCAGCTGGAGACCAAACAGGGGGGCTATCTGGTGGTGAAGTCCGGCTCCACCGCCACGGCGATCGAGGGCGTCTATGCCGCCGGGGACGTTACCGACGACATCTACCGTCAGGCCGTGACCGCTGCCGGAATGGGCTGTATGGCCGCGCTGGACGCCGTGCGGTTCCTTGCCGAGGTCGATCACGCCAGGGCCCACCACCCGATCAGCCATCATGAGGCGCAGAAGATCGGCGTCTGGTAAGCCCGATCAGATGTCGGGTTCGACCCTGTCCGCCAGGAAGCCGGTCTCGCCCAACACGGCCTGAGCGAGAGGACGATCGCGGCCTTCAAGAACCGCCTCCTGGCGCTTCAGGGCGCGCGAAAGCACCTCGATCAGGTCGTCCAGCCCCGGGGCGCCCGTCGACAGCAGGTTCGCGAGCGCGGTCAGTTCCGCCGGAGCAAATCGGGGGCTGACCATGTCCCAGTCACCGAAGGCGCGGTCGTCGGTCAGGCGGCGGTCCACGACCTCGATATCGGTATGGCGCCGGTCCTGACCGAGCCGGATCAGCAAACTCTCGATGCTGGCGACCGGGCCCTCGATCAGCTGCACGAACATGCCGTCGACGGCCGTCAGGATGCCGGTGATGCCCAGCTGGGCATTGCGCGGACGGGCCTCGGCGAGGATGTCGGACATCTCCAGAGCACTGGTCACGCCGGTGACGCTGGTGCTGCGATAGACGAGCTGGGCGAGAGCCCCCTGGTCGGCCAAGCCGACGATGGACAGCTTGGTCGTCACGCGAACAACTGCAGTTCAGGCGGCGCGTATTCGACGGGGACGCCCTTGCGACGGCCCAGGGCATAGGCGACGGTCTGTTCGACCGCGCGCTCGTCCGAAGGTTTGGACAGGACGCCGATCGTGCCGGCCACGCCGTTGCGGACCATGCCGGGGTTGGCGGTCATATAGACGACGGTCACCCCGTCCTCCTGCGCCAGGTCACGACCCAGATCGACGCCGGTCGGACCGTCCGAAAGATGGATATCGACGAGCGCCAGATCGACCAGCGCCTGTTTGGCCAGATCACGCGCGGTGCGGGCATCGGCCGCGCTGCCGACGACCTCATAGCCGAGGTCCTCCAGCACGAACCGAAGCTCCATGGCCACCAGGGCCTCGTCTTCGATGATGAGAATGCGCGCAGTCATTAGAGCCGGGTTGCTTGATCGACGTTCCGTGAAATAACGCGGAAAGCCCTTGCGGGTTTCACGCTGTTCGCATCTGCGAGATCAATTCCGCAGCCTTGCGTCGCGACAGCGCGGTGGACGGCAGGTCCGCCACCACGACCAAACCCCCAGGGGCCCAGTTTCGTTCCAGCCGACCGCCCAACTGCCCCTCGACCGACACCGTGGCCAGGGACGAGCCGAAACCGCTGCGCTCGGGCTTGCCGGCGACGGGGGGACCACCGCGCTCGCTCCAGGTCAGGACGAACCGCTCGCCGTCGAGACGGGTCTCCAGATCGACATAACCACCCGGCAGGGACAGGGCCCCGTATTTGGCGGCGTTGGTGGCCAGTTCGTGGAACAGCAGGGCGACCGAGGTCGCGGCCTGGTCGTCGAAGCGGGCGTCGTCGCCGCTCAGCCGGACCCGCGCCGATCCGTCATCGGCCGCATAGGGTCGGAACAGGGCTTCCAGGAAGGCATGCAGGGTCATCGCCCCGACGGTGGGCCGCGACACCTCCGTATGGGGGCGGACGAACTCGTGGGCCCGGGCCAGGGCGGCGATGCGGTCTCGCACGGCGACGGCAAAGGTCTTGGCCTCGGGATACTCGCGGGCCGAGAGGGCAATCAGGGCCGAGACGACGGCGAAGATGTTCTTGATGCGGTGGCTGAGTTCCTGGCTGAGCAGTTCCTTGCCCTGCTCCATCCGCTTCAGGTCGTCGATGTCGGTGCAGGTGCCGAACCAGCGCACGATGGTGCCGTCCGCGTGCCGGATCGGCATGGCCCGGCCCAGGGTCCAGCGATACAGGCCGTCATGCCGTCTCAGCCGGTACTCGATTTCGTAGGGATCGCCGGTGGCCAGACAGTGCCGCCACAGGGTCCAGGCCCGGTCCTGATCCTCCGGGTGGAACATGCCGTTCCAGCCCTCGCCGTCGGTCGATCCGGCGGGCATGCCGGTGAACTCGTACCAGCGGGCGTTATAGTAGTCGTGAAATCCGTCCGGCCGCGTCGACCAGACCATCTGGGGCATGGAATCGGCGATGGCCGCGAACCGGGCCTCGCTGACGTCCAGCGCCGCCTCGCCCATCGCCCGTTCACGCTCGGACCGGCGCAGGGTGATCTGTTCCATGACCAGGTCGGCCAGGACGTCCAGGGTCTGGGCCTGAAGATCGGTGATCCCCTCGGGTCGGGGCTTGTCATCGAGAACGCAGAGCGTCCCCAGCGGCATCCCCTCCGGCGTCTTCAACAGCCGGCCGGCATAGAAGCGCAGGCCCATCTCGCCGGTGACCAGGGGATTGCACTGGAAACGGGGATCCTCGGTCGCGTCCGGCACAACCATCCCGTCCTGCTGCAGCAGGGCGTGGGCACAGAACGAGGTTTCCAGCGGGGTCTCGCGCACGCCCAGCCCGGTCTCGGCCTTGAACCACTGCCGGTCGGTATCGATCAGATTGACCACGGCGATCGGGGCGTCGAACACCCTGGCGATCAGACGCACGACCTTGTCGAACGCCTCCTCGCGCGGGGTGTCGAGAATACCATAGCCATGGAGGGCCGAAACGCGGTCGGCTTCGGTCCAGATCGGTGCGGGTTGATCAAGCTTCACGGCGGGCACCCGAACATAACCGGGCGAACGCGCCTTCGTTCCGAACAGATGCGACTCTATTGCCGCGTTTGCAAACGGGCATCAGGCGCGGCGGGTCAGTTGACCGGCTTTCCGACTTCCTCGACGTCCATCGTCACGGCTCCGGGTACCTCGATCCGGGGCGCAGGCGCGGGGGCCTCGAAGGCCTTGATCCGCGCATTGATGGCGGCGACTTCCTCGGGCGTGGGCAGGCGACGGCCGCCCAGGCTGACCACGCCGACGACGCGCTGCTGACCGTCGATCTCCACAGTCTTGAGCACCGGGGCACCCGCCGCGATCTCGGCGTCGGTCGGGGCGTCGGCGGAAGCCAGCATCAGGCGCGGACGCGAGAACCGCGCCTCGTCGATCACCGGCTCGCGGGTCGCATAGGCCTGGGCGAAGGATGCGGTCTCGCCCGCAGCCCCCTTCCAGCGATAGAAGATGTGGGCCCCGATCTGGGTGATCTTGGCTAGGGTCGGCGACCACCAGGGATGCACATAGTCGGCGTGATAGTGGGTCGCCGTGCCGACGCGCGCCGCGACATGGCCGGCCAGGGCGCGTTCGGCGACGCTGCGGGCCCGCTCCCAGGCCCAGCCGACGGGCGCATTGGCCAGGGCGCCGTCACAGGTGAAGCTGAACTGGCAGCCGGTGGTCCGCTCGGCACCCTGAAAGACGACGCCGCAGATGGTGTTGGGATAGTTCGGATCGCGAACGCGGTTCAGGATGACCTGGGCCACGCCTTCCTGACCCTCGGTGCTTTCCAGGGCCGCTTCATAATAGATGCCTTGCGTCAGACAGCGCAGGGCGCGCCTGCGATCCGCCTCGCTGGCCGCCTTGAACACGAACGGCAGGGCGGGTCGCAGCGCCCCCGTCATCGACGGCATGGCGGCGTTCAGGCGCTGGGCGTCAAGGCCGGTCGGTCCGAAATCCAGCGAGGGCTTGCCGGCCAGGGTCAGGCTCTCCCAGCCCGGGGTCAGGCCGTACAGGGCCGGATCGCGGCGGCTGGGGTCTGCGCGCATGGCCTGGGCCTGTTGGGAGGGATCCAGCCGCGCCGCCAGGGCCGCGAGGCCCTTGTCCGACAGATCGCCATGGGTCACCCGGGCCACGGCCGCGGCTGTGCGGTCGATCTCGGGCCGGGGGGCAGAGCTGGCCGCCATCGCCACGCCCAGGGCGGCCAGCATCGCAGGCAGGCCGGTGGCGGCTCTGCGGGCGGAAGCCTTGGTCCTGGTCCAGTCGATTGACGGCATCATGGGTCCGGTCAGCGGCGGGATGCGCCGGGAGGGCAGAGCCCTTGCACGGGCATAGCGGCGGTTTTCGGGCCGCCGTTACGTCGTTGAACGCGCCCGGCGGCCCGATCCGTCAGCCTTTCCTTCAGGCGATCGAGGCGCGCAGCATCCAGGCCGCCTTTTCGTGGGCCGCCAGCCTCTGCGTCATCAGATCGACCGAGACGTCGTCGCCGTCCTTTTCGGAGGCCTCGAGCGCGGCGCGCGCCGTGGCGATCAGGGTCTCGTTGTCCTTGACCAGTTCCTTGAGCATGGCATGGGAGTCCTTCTCAGGATCGCCGTCCTTGATCGAAGTCAGGTTGGCGAAGGCCGATCCGCCCATGGGGGCGAGCTCGCCCAGAGCGCGGATCCGTTCGGCGATGGTGTCCAGCGCGTCCCAGATCTCGCGGTACTGCTGTTCGAGCAGACCGTGCAGCGAGAAGAATTCGGGGCCCCGCACATTCCAGTGATAGCCGTGGGTCTTCAGATAGACGGCATAGCTGTCGGCCAGCACCTTGCTGAGGTGGCCCGCCACGTCGGTGCGCTCGGCCTTGCCGATGCCGGTGTCGATTTTTTCGGACATGCTTGCTCCTTGATGGCGAAACTTCGTAACGTCAGACGCAGGTAGTCATTCGCGGTTCCATCGCCAACCGGCCAGGCTCGAGATTCGTGCCAGCGACGGTGATGCAGTCAGGGAACGGCAGGCCAACGGCTGGCGTTGCGTTGATCTCGCGGGCGCGCTTGCGGGTCGGGGGATGAATGGACTGGGTCGGGTTTATCAGGCGGATCGCCGACACGGACGCAGGCCTGCTTCGTCTCGCGAGGTCCAGACCCGTTTCCCCGTGGCGCTCGGCCGTGATCGGCCTGCTCTGGGCCATCGCCGTCCTTGCCATCCGCTATGCCGCCAGCACCCTGTACCAGGAGATCAGCGGCTTCATCATCCTGCTGCCCGGGGTAATCCTGGCGGCCCTGGCCGGGGGTCGGATCGCCGGCCTGACCGCCACGGCCGCCTGTCTCGGCGGCGGCTGGCTGATCGTGTCGCTGAACAGTGGCGACGCTGGCATGGGGACCCGCCTCAATACGGTTGCGACGGTGAACTTCATCATCGTCGGGGTCTTCTGCACCTGGGTCGGGGCGTCCCTGCGTAAGATCATGGCCCGGCTGACCACCGTCCAGGCCGCCCAGCAGGCCGCCGACGCCCGCATCGACGAGACCGAGGTCGAGCTGCGCGCCATGATCGACCAGGCCGCTGCCGGCATCGTTCGCGTCGACATGGACGGGGCGATCCTGAGCGCCAATGCCCGCTTCGCCGAGATGCTGGGCCTCGACCCGAACGGCGTCGTCGGCATCCGCACCCGCGACGTGACCCATCCCGACGACATCGAGTCCACCCGCGCCCTGCTGGCCTCGGCCCTGGCCGGCGGCGCGGGTCAGGTGGAGAAGCGCTATCTGCGGCCCGATGGCTCGATCGTCTGGGCCGTGACCAGTCTGCAGCGGCTGCTCGATCACGAAGGTCGGCCGCGCGGCTTCATCGCCGTGGTTCTCGACATCTCGGAGGCCAAGGCCACCGAGGCCTCCCTGCGCGAGAGCGAGGAACGATTCCGCCTGATGGCCGACACTGCCCCGTCGCCGGTCTGGCTGACCAACGAGGCGGGCGACGTCGAGTTCGTCAACAAGGCCCTGGTCGCCTTCTACGGCAAGCCCGCCGAGGACCTGTTGGGCCAGATGTGGCGCATGACCATTCACCCTGACGATGTCCGGGCGGTCGCCGAGGTCCAGGGTGCGGCCCGTCCGCATCATCGGCCCTATGCGTTCGAGTGCCGGTTCCAGCGCCATGACGGGGCCTGGCGCTGGTCCAGCGTCTCGGTCAATCCGCGCTTCGACGGTGACGGTGCCTTCCGGGGCTATGTCGGCATGGCGTTCGACGTTACGGAAAAGCGCGAGGCGCTCGACGCCCTGGCCGCCCAGGAGCGGCGCCAGAGCTTCCTGCTGGCTCTCAGCGACCGCCTGCGCCAGTTGACCGGCACCGAGGCCGTCATGGCCGAAGCCTCGCGAAGCCTGGGTCAGCACCTGGGCGTCACCCGCGCCGGGTTCGGCGAGCTGAACCGGACCGACGGGGTGTTCCGGCTCTATCCCGACTGGACGGACGGCACGGCGACCAGCGCCGGGGAATGGCCCCTGCCAGGTGTCGTCGGCGAACTGGAAAGGGAGCTTCAGAACGGCGTCCTGATCATGGTCGAGGACGTCGATCTCGACCCGCGCACCGCTGCGACCACCGGCGCCTATCAAGCCATCGGGGTCCGTGCCTTCGCCACCACGCCACTGATGCGCGGCGACCGGTTACAGGCCTTCATGAACGTCCATAGCAGCACGCCGCGCATCTGGACGGCGGAAGAGATGGGCCTGCTGGACGACGTCGCCGAACGCACCTGGGCCGAGGTCGAGCGCGCACGCGCCCAGGCCGAGGTGGCCGAGAGCGAGGCCCGCTTCCGCGCCATCGCCGACACCGCCCCCGTCCTGATCTGGGTGACCCGCGAGGACCGCGCCCGCGCCTTCGTCAACCAGGCCTATGTCGCCTTCATGGGCGGCGACTACGAGACCGTCCGCCTCGCCGACTGGCGCAGCTTCATCCATCCCGAGGACCAGGATCGGCTGGTCGCCGAATCCCTCGCCGGCGAGGCGACGCGAGAGCCCTTCTCGCTGGAGGCACGGTATCTGAGGCACGACGGCGAGTACCGGTGGCTGAAGTCCTTCTCCCGGCCCCGCTTCGGCATCGCCGACGAGGTGATCGGCTTCGTCGGCGTGGCCTTCGACGTCACCGACATCCGCGAGTCCAACGCCCGCCTCGCGACCCTGGCCGCGGAACGCGATGCCATCCTGGGTCAGTTGGGCGAAGGGGTGATCGTCACCGATCGCGAGGGGGCCATCAGTTTCGTCAACGACGCGGCCAGCCGCCTGCACGGTGTCGCAGATCTGGGGGTCACGCCGGAGGCCTATTCGGAGACCTATCATCTGCTCACGGATGACGGCCGGCCCTATCCGCCGCTGGAGCTGCCCCTGGCGCGGGCCGTCCTGCACGGTGAGATCGTCACCGACGCCCGCTGGCGCATCCGACGCCCGGACGGAACCGAGGTCATCGCGGTCGGCAACGCACGCCCCGTAACCGGCCCCGACGGGGCCCGGATCGGCGCGGTCCTGACCCTGCGCGACGAGACCGCCCGCATCGACGCCGAGCACCGGATCAGCGAATCCGAGGCCCGTTTCCGCACCATCGCCGACAGCGCGCCTGTGTTCATCTGGATGACCGACGCCGACACCCGGATCGTCTTCGTGAATCAGCGCTACACCTCGGTCTTCGGGGTCGATACCGGCGAGCTGATGGGGGAACGCTGGCAGAGCCGGGTCCATCCCGACGACCTTGAGCCCTTCACCCGCGCCTTCATGACCGCCCTGAAGGCCCACGGCCGGTTCGAGGCGATCATGCGCGTCACCCATCCGACCGAGGGGCTGCGCTGGCTGCGCAGCGAAGGCATCCCACGCTTCGACGCCGCCGGCGTGTTCCAGGGCTATGTCGGTGCCAGCCTGGACATCACCGAGGCCCGCCGCGCCGAGGACGACCTCAAACGCATCAACGAACTGCTTGAGGAGCGTGTCGGAGAGGCCCTCGCCGAAAAGGCCAAGGCCGAGGCCGACCTGATGCACGCCCAGCGGATGGAGGCGGTGGGGCGGCTGACCGGGGGCGTGGCCCATGACTTCAACAACCTGCTGACGGTCGTCATCGGCGCGCTGGACATGATGCTGCGCTCGCCCGACGACGCGGCCCGGCGCAAGAAGCTGGGCGAGGCCGCCCTGGCCGCCGCCCGGCGCGGCGAGGGCCTGACCCATCAGCTTCTGGCCTTCTCGCGTCGCCAGGCCCTGCGCCCCCAGGCGATCGACCTGAACGCCCAGATCCACGAGGGCGAACCCCTGCTGCGTCGCGCGGTCGGGGAGACGATCGACCTGCGGTTCAAACTTCGTCGCGGCGGGGCGAGGGTCAATGTCGACCCTTCACAGTTCGAGGCGGCCCTGATCAATCTGCTGGTCAACGCGCGGGACGCCGTCGTCGCCCGGATGGGCGACAAGCCGGGGCACAGGGGCCGGATCACGGTCCAGACCCTGCGCTGCGAAGTCGCGCCGGGCGAGGTCCTCGACCTGGCCCCCGGCGAGTACGTCTGCGTCACCGTCGCCGACAACGGGGCGGGCATGGACGCCGACACCCTGGTCCGGGTGTTCGAGCCCTTCTTCACCACCAAGGCGATCGGCAAAGGCACAGGTCTGGGCCTCAGCCAGGTCTATGGGTTCGCGCGTCAGAGCGGCGGGGCCGCCAAGGTGATCTCCGCTCCCGGCAAGGGCGCCGAGATCCATCTGTATCTGCCCCCACTCGACCCGACCGACACCTTGGCCAGCGAGGACGAGAGCGCGGGCTCCGGCGTCATCGTCCCGGGGACGCGGCTGTTGCTGGTCGAGGACGACCTGAACGTCTCGGCCATCGCGGTCGACCTGCTGACGGGGCTGGGCTTCGAGGTCGAGGCGGTCGAGACGGGCCCGGAGGCCCTGCAAGTACTGGCCGGGGGTGGTTTCGACGTGATGGTGTCGGATGTGGTCATGCCCGGCGGGATGACCGGAATCGAGCTGGCCCGGCTGTGCGGCGAGCGGCATTCCGGCCTGCCCATCCTGCTGACCTCAGGCTATGCTGGCGATGACGTCGACGAGGCCCTGGCCGACGCGCCCTGGCCCTTCCTCCGGAAGCCCTATTCCAGCGACCAGTTGCGCGAGGCTCTGGGCGATCTTCTGGCTCTGCGCGGCGACGATCCGTCGGCCGGATAGGCACGAAAAAGCCCGCCGCGTCGTCGCGGCGGGCTTGAAGGATCGGCGCTGCGGTCGGTTAAAGCAAGGCCCCGGTGGTGCGCATGATCTCGGCGCGCAGTTCCGGCATGCCCAGCCCCTTTTCGGCCGAGGTCACAATCACGGCAGGGAAGGCGGCGGGGCGTTTGGAGATGGCCTTCAGCGTCGCCTCGCGCACCGTCTCGCGCTCGTGGGCCTTGATCTTGTCGGCCTTGGTCAGGACGATCTGATAGCTGACGGCGGCGTTGTCGAGTGCGTCGAGGGCGTCCTTGTCCACCGACTTCAGCCCATGGCGGGCGTCGATCAGGAGATAGACCCGCTTCAGCGTGACCCGGCCCCGCAGATAGTCGCGGCCCAGGTCCTGGAATTTCTTGACCGTCGTCTTGGACGCCTTGGCCCAGCCGTAGCCCGGCAGATCGACCAGCCGCATCTTGCCGTCCAGGTCGAAGAAATTGACCTCTCTGGTGCGCCCCGGCTCGTTGGAAGCCCGCGCCAGCTTGTGCATCCCGACCAGTCCGTTGATCAGGCTGGACTTGCCGACGTTGGACCGACCCGCAAAGGCGATCTCCGGCAGGTTCGGCTCGGGCAGTTGTTCGATCTTGGCGGCGCCCATGACGAAGGTCGCGGGCCGCGCGAACAGCACCCGCGCGGCCTCGACCTCGGCCTCGTCGTATTCGCCGACCTTGAAGTCGGGGATCGGCCCATCCGAGGCTGGAGGGATGTCGGTCACGTCGCCTTCTTCAGACGCGAGAAGAACTGATCGATCGGGTTCTCGGCCTTGAAGCGATGCATGATGAAATACTGCTGGATGATCGACAGGATGTTGTTCCACGACCAGTAGACCAGCAGGCCCGCCGGGAAGGGTGCCATGATGAAGGTGAAGATCAGCGGCATGAACATGAAGATCTGGCGCTGGACCGGATCGGCGGCGGGCGGGTTCATCGCCGTCTGCAGCCACATGGTCAGGCCATAGAAGATGGCCAGGACGCTGAGCCCCAGGGTGAACATGCCGCCGGTGGAGTCGGACCCGATGAGATCGCCGATCAGGGGCGCGGTCGAGGGATCCCAGGGGATCAGGCCGAACAGGTTCCAGATGTTGGTGGTGTCGCGTGCCGAAAGGTCCCGGATCCAGCCGAAGAAGGGCGCGTGCCGCATCTCGATGGTGACGTACAGCACCTTGTACAGGGCATAGAAGACCGGGATCTGGACCAGGATGGGCAGGCAGCCCGCCAGCGGATTGATCTTCTCGCGCTGATAGAGGGCCATCGTCTCCTTCTGTTGGGTCGCCGGATCGTCCTTATGCTTGGCCTTGATCTCCTCCATCTTGGGCTGGAGCAGACGCATCTTGGACAGGCTCTCGTAGCTCTTGTTGGCCAGCGGGAACATGATCAGCTTGATCGACAGGGTCAGCAGCAGGATGGCGACGCCGAAGTTCCCGACCCAGTTGTAGAAGAACTCCACGATCGTGAAGATCGGCCGCGTCAGGAAGAACAGGAAGCCCCAGTCGATCGCATAGATGAAGCGTGGCAGGTCGAGCGACTTCTCGTATCCGGCCAGGATCTCGTTGCGC
>NZ_JBIIAY010000152.1:0-5979 GCF_044239655.1 Brevundimonas sp. | reverse complement strand
GGTCTTTCGGCCGATGAGATCGCGGACCTGAGGGCGCGGGGGGTGGTCTGAGGGTCAGCCCCTCAGCTTGCCGCCCAGCTTCTCGACCGCCGCCACGACGCGCGCCGAAATGGCTTCGATCTCCGCCTCGGTCAGGGTCGCGGCCTGGGGCTGGATCACGATTTCCAGTGCCACCGACTTGAACCCGTCCGGCACGCCGGTCCCGCGATAGACGTCGAACACGCGCACGTCCGAGATCAGCGCCTTGTCGGCGCCCGCCGCCGCCTTGACCAGATCGCCCGCCGCCCGGCCGTCCTCGACCACGAAGGCGAAATCACGGGTCAGGGGCATCAGGGACGACAGGCTGGCCGAACCGCGCGTCTTGGATTTCGCCTTGGGCTCGGGAACGCTGTCCAGCACGATCTCGAAGGCCAGCATGGGGCCATCGGCGTCCAGCGCCTTCAGCACGCGCGGATGCACCGCGCCGAACTCGGCGATCACGGTCTTGGGCCCGAGCTGGAGGCGGGCCGAGCGGCCGGGATGCCACCAGTCGCGGTTCTGGCCCTGGACCAGTTGCAGCGATCCGACCGGCGCGCCGATCTGCTCCAGCAAGGCCATCAGGTCGCCCTTGAGGCCGAACAGGGCGTCCTCGGCGTCGCCGCCCCAATGCCGCGACGGATGCGGCGCGATCAGGCCGGCGATCACCGTGCGCTGACCGTCCGGCTGGTCGGTCAGATAGATGGGTCCGATCTCGAACAGGGCGGCGTCCGCGTGACCGCGTGCGGCGTTCCTCGCCGCCGCCTGGATCAGGTTGGGCAGGGCCGAGGGGCGCATGCAGTCCAGATCGGCCGCGATCGGATTCTCGAGAACCAGACGATCGTCACCGCCGCCGAACAGGGCCGCCGTGGACTGTTTGGTGAAGGACCAGGTGACGGCCTCGGCGTAACCGGCGGCGGCCAGGGCGCGCCGGGCCAGCCGCACCCGCGCCTGACGCGGCGACAGCACGCCTTTCGACGACGGCGTCTGGTCGGGCAGGGGGGTGTAGGGCAGGGCGTCGAAGCCCTCGATCCGCGCCACCTCTTCGACGAGGTCGGCGGGCCCCTCGACGTCGCGGCGGAACGAAGGCGGGGCCACGGTCCAGGTCCCGGCGGTCTCTCCGGCCGTGATGAGGAAGCCGAGTTGACCCAGGATGGTGCCGATCCGGTCATGGGCGAGGTCGAGACCCGACAGCCGCTTCACATAGTCCGGGTCGAAGGCGAAGGCGGGCGGATTGGCGGGGTGCTCGCCCGCCAGAACGATCTCCGACGGCTCGCCGCCGCACAGGTCGAGGATCAGCCGGGTGGCCAGTTCCAGGCCCGGCACGACAGAGGCCGGATCGACGCCGCGCGCGAACCGGTACTGGGCATCGGAGTTGATGGTCAGGGTCCGGCCGGTCTGGGCCGTCACGATCGGATCGAACCAGGCGCTCTCGACGAAGACGTCGGTGGTTTCGTCCGAACAGCCGGTGGACTCCCCACCCATGACGCCGCCCAGGCCGATGGGGCGTTCGCCGCCCGCGTCGGCGATGACGCAAATGCCCGGATCGACGGTGTAGGTCTTGCCGTCGAGGGCGATCAGATGTTCGGGAGTGCCTTCGGCGATGTGGGCGGCACCAGCGGACAGCTGGCCCGCGCGGACCACGATCTCGGACCCCACCAGCTTCTTCGCGTCATAGACATGCAAGGGCCGGCAGCGGTCGTAGGCGATCAGGTTGGTCACATCGACCAGCCGGTTGATCGAGCGCAGGCCGATGCTCTCCAGCCGTCGCTTCAGCCACTCGGGCGACGGGCCGTTGGTCACGCCCCGGATCAGCCGCCCGGCGAAAACCGGGCACATCCCGGGGGCCTCGATCCGCACCGAGATCGGCGAAGCGAACGCCCCGCGCACCATGGCGATGTCGAAATGCTTGAGCTTGCCCAGGCCTGTCGCCGCCAGATCGCGCGCGATGCCGGCGACGCCCAGCCAGTCCGGCCGGTTCGGCGTCACCTCGAAATCGATGACGGGATCGGCCCCGAACAGCTTTGCGACCGGGGTGCCGACGGGGATCTCCGGCGGCAGTTCCTGGATCCCGTCGCTGTCGTCGGCCAGCTGCAGTTCGGATGCCGAACACAGCATGCCGTTGGACACCACGCCGCGCACCGGCTTCTCGACCAGGGTGACGCCCAGGCCCGGCACATAGGCGCCGATGGGGGCATAGATGGTCGTCAGGCCTGCCCGCGCGTTCGGGGCGCCGCAGACGATCTCCTTCATCCCGTCGACGGTCTCGACCTGACAGACCTGCAACCGGTCGGCGTTGGGATGGCGTTCGGCCGAGACGATCCGGGCCACGGTGAACGGTGCCAGGGCGACGGTGGGGTCGGTGACGTGTTCGACCTCCAGCCCCGCCATGGTCATGGCGTCGGCGACCTGGGCCGCGTCGGCGGTGGTCTCCAGATGGTCCTTCAGCCAGGCGAGCGTGAACTTCACGACTGCACCCCGATGCCGCGCAGCTCGTTGAGAAAGTCCGGCGCGCCCGTGTAGGCGACCGAGAAGAACCCGCACCGCTCGAACTGGCAGTTGCGGAACGGAATGCATCCGGTGATCTTGGTCGGACCCAGCGGTTGCAGCATCAGATTGGCCATGTCGCCGTCGGCCGAACCCAGGTTGCAGCTGGCGAAATTGCAGCCCGAGACCGGGACGATCACGGCGGGCCCGTGCAGCTCGCAGTCGATGAAGGTCCGGCCCTCGATCACCGAGGCTCCACCCAGCGCGACCTCGTGCATCAGCAGCGGCAGCCAGATGCGCTGGCCCGTATGGACCGGGCCGGCACCATAGGCGGCGAACTGGAATCCCGGCGTCATGCGCCGGTCCTTTCGGCGGACAGGCCGGTCAGGCTGGCCGACAGCTCGTCGAGCACCGCCTCCGGGCCCGTGAAGCCGACCTGGACGAATTTGCAGCGCACGAAACGGCAGTCGACCAGGCCGATCGCCCCGATGATGTGATCGCCCAGCGGCCGCAGCATCAGGCTGCGGGCATTCGAGGTGACCCCCATGTTGCAGCCTTCCAGCGACACCCCGCCCATGGCCGCGATCACGGCCGGGCCCTGGATCACGCAGTCGGTGAAGGTCTTGCCGCGGATGACGGTCTCGCCCGCGTTCAGGTGCTGGACACCCAGCAGGGGCAGCCAGATGGCTTCCTTGTCGAACGTCGTGCGGGCGACCTGTTCGCGGCCGAGGGCTTCGTCGTGGAGGGGGTTCTGGGTCATGACGATCAGCTCAGGCCGGAGGCGGGATTGGGGGCGGAAAAGGCGGAGAAGCCGTAGTGGGCGAGCCACCGGGTGTCGGCCTCGAACATGGGGCGCAGGTCGGGCATGCCGTATTTCAGCATGGCCAGGCGATCGACGCCCATGCCGAAGGCGAAGCCCTGGTATTCGTCCGGGTCGATGCCGCAGTTGCGCAGCACATTGGGATGCACCATCCCGCAGCCGAGAATTTCCAGCCAGTCGTCGCCCTCGTTGAACTTCAGCTGGCCGCCGGAGCGGTCGCAGCGGATGTCCATTTCCGCGCTGGGTTCGGTGAAGGGGAAGTGGTGCGGGCGGAAACGGGCATCCACCGCGTCCAGCTCGAAGAAGCGGGCGATGAAGGTCTGAAGCGTCGTCTTCAGGTGGCCCATGTGGATGTCGCGATCGATCACCAGACCCTCGACCTGATGGAACATCGGGGTGTGGGTGGCGTCCGAATCCTTACGAAAGGTCCGGCCCGGCGCGATGATGCGGATCGGCGGTTGCTGCGACATCATGGTGCGGACCTGCACCGGGCTGGTGTGGGTGCGCAGCACCTTGCGCTCGCCCGTTTCGGGGTCGGGCCTCAGGAAGAAGGTGTCGTGCATCTCCCGCGCCGGGTGTTTGGGCGGGAAGTTCAGCGCGGTGAAATTGTGGAAGTCGTCCTCGATGTCCGGCCCTTCGGCGACGGCGAAGCCCATGGAGGCGAAGATGGCGACCATCTCGTCCATCACCTGCATGGTCGGATGGACGGCGCCCCGGCGACGCGGCCGCGACGGCAGGGTCAGGTCGATACGCTCGGACAGCAGGCGCGCGTCCAGCTCGGCGGCCTCCAGCTCGGCCTTCTTCGCGGCGATGGCCGAGGCGACCCGGTCGCGCAGGCCGTTGATGACCGGCCCCTGTTCGCGCCGCTCATCGGGGCTCATCGCCCCCATCCCCTTCAGCAGGCCGGAGATGACGCCGGTCTTGCCGAGGGCGGAGACCCGCACCGCCTCGACCTCGGTCACGGTGGTCGCGCCGCCGATGGCGTTGATCAGGTCGAGTTCGAGCTGGGGAAGGTCGGAATGGGACATGGTCGGCAGCGTCTAGCGTCTGGCGCGGCGTTCGTCACCCTCAGGGCGGCGGGTGGCACCGCCGAAACGTGCGGCAAGCCGCTGGCGAGGCTTGATCCGGCACATTAGATGTTGCGAATGACATCCCTGACCCCCCGCACGGTCGCCCGCCGGCACCCGGCCGTCCGCGACGACATCGGCGACCTGATCACCCGTCGGCCCCTGCCCGGACCGGGCCTGGACCAGGTCGATCCCTTCCTGTTCCTGAACCACCATGGGCCCCAGACCTATGCGCCCGGCAATCGCGGCCTGCCGTTCGGACCGCATCCGCACCGGGGGTTCGAGACCGTCACCTTCATCCTGGAGGGCGAGCTGGCGCACAACGACTCGGGCGGTGGCGAGAGCATCATCCGCGCGGGCGGGATCCAGTGGATGACGGCGGGATCGGGCCCGATTCACGCCGAGCTCTCACCGGCCAGTTTCAAGCGCGACGGCGGGCCGATGGAAATCCTCCAGCTCTGGGTCAATCTGCCTTCGCGGCTGAAGATGACCCCGCCCGCCTATGTCGGGCTCCAGGCCGGGGACATCCCGACCTTCACGACCGAGGACGGCCGCGTCACGGTCGAGGCCGTCTCGGGTCGGTGGGGCGAGACCACAGCCCCGATCCAGTCCCTGATCGACGTCCAGATGGCGGTGGTCCGGTTCCGGCCCGGCGGGACATTCACCACGCCGGTAGCACGCGGTCGCAACGTCTTTCTCTATGTCGTCAGGGGCCAGGTCTCGGTCGGCGGGACGGCGGTCGAGCCGTGGCATCTGCTGACGCTGAACGACGACGGCGATGCGGTCGGGATCGAGGCGGCGTCCGATGCCGTCATCCTGCTGGGCCACTCCGCGCCGATCGGCGAGCCTGTGTTCTCCCACGGGCCCTTCGTGATGAATACGCGCGAGGAGATCATCCAGGCGATCGAGGACTACAACGCCGGCAAGTTCGGCCCGCCGCCCCGGGTCTAGGTGCGATCAGGCCGCGTGGGGGTCGGCCAGGGACACGGCGACCTCGGCACCCTCGCCCGGCGTCGAATCGATCGACAGGGTGCCGCCGGACTGGCGGGCGAAGGCGGCGGCCTGGGCCAGGCCCAGCCCGGCCTGGCCGGTCTTGGTCGTGAAGAAGGGTTCGACGGCGCGGGCGGCGACGTCGCGGTCCATGCCGGGGCCGGTGTCGCGGACACTCAGCCGGGGACCCTGATCGGTCATCTCCAGCCGCACGGCGACGGACCCCGTGCCGCTGACCGCCTCGACCGCATTGGTCAACAGGGCGCGCACCGTGGCCTCGAAGGCGACGGGATCCAGTCGGGCCGGAGCCGGGCCGGACGGGGCCTCGACCAGCAGGTCGATGCCGGGGCCGGCCTGGGCGCGCAGACGGCTTTCCATGGCGCGCAGCAGGACGCCGGCGTCCAGGGTGCGGACCTCGCTCTCGCTGGTCTCGACGAAGGCCGACAGCCGGCCCGTCACCGCCTCGCCGCGACGCCCGGCCGCCAGGGCCGCCTCGCCCAGCCGGCGCACGCGACCGGCGTCGTCCGCCTGTTTCAGGATCATGTCGAGCGCCGAGGTCATGACCCCCAGCAGGGCGTTGAAATCGCGGGCCACATCGCC
>NZ_JBIIAY010000040.1:0-24741 GCF_044239655.1 Brevundimonas sp. | reverse complement strand
CAGACCGCGTCCGGCGTCGCTTTCGGCACGCAGCAGGGCGGACAGACGCTCGGCCTCGGCCAGGGCGGTGTCGGCCTCGGCGCGGGCGGCCCGGGCCTGGTCCAGGGCGTCTTCGGCGCGGGTGCGGGCCTCGTCGCGGTCGCGGACGGCCTGTGCGACGACGGCATCGGCCTCGGTGATGGCGGTTTCGGAAGGCGCATCGGCCTCGACTTCGGCCGGCACGGCCTCACCGGCCAGAAGCAGGGATTCGGTGGTGCCGTCGGGTCCGGCCAGCGGCAGGATGTTCCAGCGCATCGCCACGCCGTCCGGTCCGGGCACCGTCAGCGGTCCGGCCTCGCCGGGTCCGACGCGCAGGGCGGCGCGCAGGGACTGGCGCGCCTCGACCCGGGCCACGGGGGCCACGAACCGGTCGGCGAAGTCTGCGCCGATACAGGGCTGGCCGTCGATCCGGTCCAGGGCCTGACCGTTCGCCAGCCGGATTTCGCCTTGCAGGGTCACGACCACCAGGGCGCTGGACGCCGCCTCGAACACCCGGCCGGTGATCTCGGCGACCGGATCGACCGTGGGTTCGACGACGACGGTGTCGGGCGTGGTCAGGCCGTCGGTCTCGACGATGGCGGCCGTCGATCCGACGATCTGGCCCATGTCGTTCTCGATCGGCATGGCGGTGACCGAGACCAGCATCTTTCGCCGCGTCGCCGGATTGGCCAGGATGTGCTGGAAACCGCGCACCGTCTGGCCGCGCAGGGCCCGGGCGCTGGGCAGCATGTCGGGCGGGATCGGCCGTCCGTCCGGAAAGGTGATGCCCCAGGTCGCCGAGTGGAACCGCAAGCCCAGCAGTTCGGCGTCGCGTCGCCCCATCAGCTGGTGCGCGGCCCGGTTGGCGAAGACGAATTTCCCTTGCGTGTCGGTCTCGACGATGGCGACGGGAATGGCGTTCAGGGTCTCGAACAGCCGCTTGTCGGCCGATTCGGCGACCTTCTGCACCACGTCCAGCTCGCCGGTGGTGGTCACGACCCGGCTCCTGTGGGTCAGGGCGAACCAGGTGGAATAGGCGGCGATCAGGGTCATGACGCCGGCGAGAACCGCCAGCACCCACACCCAGTTGACCTCGCCCTCCAGAAACATCGTTCGGTCGTCCCATTTCGGCGCAGCCCCGCGCCGCATAGGCCGCACGTTGCAAAGTGCGAGCCTGTTCTCGCCCGGCAGGCGAAACGCCGCCCATCACTCGACCGCCTGAACCCCGTCCGTCAAGCCGCCGCCCGCAGATGACGCACAGCGCTCTGAAGGAGGCATGAAAAAAGGCCGGACGTCGCCGCCCGGCCTCTCTTTCGTCAGGTCTCGTCAGCCTCAGAAGGCGACGCGCATCACCAGCTGATAGACCGGGCCGGCGGATTCGGTTTCCAGCTCGTATTCGGCATAGGTCCGGCTGCGCTGGTCGGCGACGTTGTCGAACTTGTCGAACACCTCATCCTTGGAGCTGTCCAGCAGGTTGGAGCCGGTCAGGCGCAGCACGGTGTTGGAGAAGATGCGCTTCTCCAGGAACACTTCCAGATCGGCACCGTAGGTGGTCACGACCTCTTCGGCCAGGACCCGGCTCTCGGCGTCGCCCTGTTTGCGATAGGTGGCGCCGAAGGCCGCGCCCCAGGTCGGTATGTCCTGGGTGAAGCCGAGGTTCAGCACATAGTCCGACTGGGAGTTGAAGCGGCGATCACCGATGAAGTCCTCGATCGAGGAGTCCAGCCAGGAGTAGTTCAGGAAGACGCCGGTCGAGGGCATGCCGACGAAGTCCAGCGGCGTCGACAGGTCGAACTCGAGGCCCCAGACCTGGCCGTCACCGACGTTGTCGACGGTGTAGACGAAGGTCCCGGCACCCGCGCTGCCGACCCGACCGGTGTTGGTCTCTTCCACCAGATCAGAGACGTCGCGATAGAAGGCGTTGATCCCGACCACGCCGCGACGGCCCAGACGGCGCTCGAAGCCCGCGTCCACGCCCCAGGCCTTTTCAGGTTGCAGGGTCGGGTTGCCGATGAAGTCGCTGTCGCCGAATTCTTCTTCCAGGGTCGCGGGCGACAGGCGGTTGAAGTCGGGGCGGCGCACCGTGCGGGCGGCCGACAGGATGATCCGGTCGGTCTCGTTCAGGCTGATGCGCAGCGAGGCCGAGGGCAGCAGTTCGGCATAGTCGTTCTCGGTCACGCGGCTGGCGGCGGGCGCCGTCAGGTCGGTGATGGTGGTGTCGGTGGTCTCATAGCGCAGGCCGGCTTCCCACTTCAGCGCGCCGGTTTCGCCCGACAGCATGACATAGGGGTCGATCCGGGTTTCCTCGATCGTGCCGAGGCCGCCGGGGACGGCCGCAAAGGCACCAAAGGCCGGGACCGCCGGGCGCGCCGCCGGGGCGTTGGGCACGTTGAAGCGGATGCGCGGGGTCTCGGCGATGTCGATCTCGCGGTCCTTCTGGACACCCTGGACGCCGAACTCGAGCTCGACGCCGTTCGACAGGTCGCGCTTGTGCTCCAGGGCCCAGGCGGTCTCTTCGTCGGAGATGTCGGTGCGGGTCGAATCGAGCGTGTAGCGATCCTCGTCCGGGAAGACGACCGTGTCGCGCAGGTATTCGGACTCGCCCTCGAACTCGTACTGCTGGTCGTCGATGTTGGCGTAGCCCAGCTTGAAGGTCGTCTCGCCGCCGAACATCTCGCGCTCGTACTTGCCGCGCAGGGACAGGTTGTCGGTGCGGATGTCCAGATCGTTGTCGTTGACCGTCAGCAGGTTGGCGTTGGTCTCGATGCCGCTGCGGTATTCCAGCGAATCCTCGTCCTGGTAGCGGTCGGTGCGCACGAACACGCCCGACAGTTCCAGCACGCCGCCCGCCACGTCGACCTCATAGGCGGCGTTGAACGAATAGTCCGTGCCGTCGCGGACGTCGGTCTGGACCTCGGTGTTGTTCAGCGTGCCGTTCGGGCCGCTGAAGCGCTGGCTGTACTTGGCCTTGGGGTTGCGGCGGTCCTGGACGTTGGCGCCCAGCAACAGGCGACCGGGGCCGGCCTGGCCGCCCCAGACGGCGCCGAAGGTGCCGCCCCACTGGCCGTATTCGCTGTCCTTCCAGCTCAGCGCGCCGACGCGGACATAGCCGCCGTCCAGCGACAGGGCGTCACGAAGCACGATGTTGATGGCACCCGCCACCGCGTCACCCGAACGGTTGGCCGAGGACGACCGGACCACTTCGACCCGCTCGATCAGCTCGGCCGGGATACGGTCCACGAAGAACGACCGGTCGACGCCGGCGCCGGGGACCCGCTCACCGTTGATCAGGATCTGGGTATAGCCGGGATCCAGGCCGCGCAGGCGCACGCCGTCCGATTCCAGCACGTCCGACAGGAAGGCGACCGAGGGCACGCGCTTCAGGGCGTCACCGGCCGTCAGCGGCTCGAACCGCTGGAAATATTCGACGTCATAGGACAGCGTCGGCACCACGTCGTCGGTGCGGTTGCGCATCTGCGGCTGGCCGGTGACGACGACTTCCTCGAGGGCTGTCGTCGGTCCCTCGATGGCGGCGGCGGTCTGGGCCGAGACGGCCCCGGCAAAGGCGAGCGGCACGATGGACGCGCCCAGTAGAAGAGCCAGTTTCATTGCATGATCCCCACGCGTGGCCCGGCGACATTTCGCCTCGGCCCGATGGGGCGGCCCTTAGCCGCGCGCGGCTACGCTGCTGCGACGGTTCCACGACGGCTGTTTCGCGGTTTGTCTGCGCATGTGTGACAATCTGTCCTGTGACGGATCAGATCGTCGATGCGGCCTTCAGTGGGCGTAGCGCCGACTGCGGAAGGCCCGACCGGTCAGCAGGGTCTTGATGAAGAAGAAGATGGCGATGGCGATCGCATAGCCGAGGAACAGGGCCAGACAGGTCATCCAGAAGCTCAGCGTCATGATGTCGGGCAGGACCATCGAACCGCCGTCCAGCATGGGCCGCAGCATCATGATCAGCCGGTCGAGGATCACGGCCCCCAAAGCGCTGCCGCCCAGACCGCGCCAGCCGCCCATCATCAGGGCGGCGATCAGGGCGATGATCAGGCCGGTCACCTGGTTGACGCTGTCGAATCCGCCCGAGGCCAGGGCGAACAGGCCGTTCAGCAGGCCGCCGATCGAATCGATGAGACTTTCCATAGGGCCGCTCCCGTTCGGCGCGCCGTGGCGGCGGCCTGAGACAGGGTTAACGTCGTTCGCCGGGATTCGCTCCGTCCGACGCTGCGAACGGCCGGATGGGATCGATCAGCGTGGCACCAGACGCCACATCCGCAAGGGATGCCGCACGGTCCCGGCCTCGGCCCCCGCCGCCTCGCCGCGCCCCATGTAGAAGTCGGCGCGAACCGGTCCCCGAATCGCCGACCCGGTGTCGAGCGCCACGACCAGCCCCTGATAACCGCCCCGGGCTCCTGCAAGAAGGGGCGCGCCGTTCAGATTGCCGGCGTCCGCCTCGATCCAGACCAGGTCGCCATAGGTCCAGTGGGCGGGATCGACGGCGATGGATCGGCGGGCGGTCAGCGGAACCCCCGCCGCCCCGGCCGGGTGACCCCCGTCGTCGGGCTGGAGGTCGAAGAAGATGTAGCGGGGGTTCAGGGCCGTGATCGCCCGCGCCTCGCGCCCCCGGTGCGCGGCCAGCCAGGCGCGGATGGCGTCGCCGGAGGTGCCGTTCTCGGGCAACAGGCCCTGCGCCGCCATGGGCCGGGCGATGCCGGTGAAGGGCCGGCCGTTGTCGGCGGCATAGGCGGCGCGCCCCGTCGCCCCGTCCTCGAACGTCAGATAGCCCGAGCCCTGGATCTGGAGAAAGAACAGGTCCTCGGCCTTCATCCAGGCCAGGACAGGCGCGGACGGCGATCTTGCCGCCGCCGCCGCCTCGATCGCCGCCCGGTCGGCATAGGGGCCGGTGGAGCCGTCGGGCCGACGCTGCACCACGCCGGACGCGGTCTTTTCCAGATCGAGCGGTCGCGCCAGGACCGGCATGTCGAACTCGGCGTCCTGGGTGTGGCGGGCCGGATATTCGGGCGCGAAATAGCTGGTCAGCAGGCCGGGGCGGCCATCGGGCGTCCGGGCCGCCTCGACGCGAAAGCCCCGCTCGAAGAAGCTGCGGGCCACGGCCGGGGTCACGGGTTTCGAGGTCTGGCGGATCGTCTGGGCCTCGTCGCAAGCGGCCATGGCGACGGGCTGCCGCGCCGCACGGCAGCCGTCGGCATAGGCCATGAAGGCGGCCAGGTGATCTTCCCGCGACCAGCCGGGCAGGCCGGCGGGACTGTCGGCGGCCAGGGTCTCGTAAGGGACGGGTTGGGGCGGGACCGGGGCCGGCTCCTGCGGCGTGACCACGGGCGGCGGTGCCGACGGGGCCGGTGCCGAGGGGGATGGGGCCGTCGTCGAACAGGCGGCGACCATCAGCAGGCTGCACAGCATGCCGATCCGGACTGGGCCGATCCGGGCCAGACCCGGCATCGACCGCACGGCAGGGCGACGCATCAGGCGGTGGCGGGTTCGACCCGCGCCAGGACCCAGTTGGGGTCGGTCGCGCCCAGGGTGCGCTCGAACGTCCAGTGTTCGGCCGTGCGGCGTTCCTCGATCCGGGGCTCGCCCGGCGCACCCGGCGTGGCCTCGCCCTCGGGCGGGATGATGTTGGAACGGATCTCGGCCAGGAAGCGGACCTTGGCGATGGCGCGGTCGCCCTCGACCGTGGCGCTTTCCAGGTCGGCACGCGGGGGATGCAGGAACTCGACCTGTTCGGTTTCCCCGCGCACCTCGCGCGCCGCGATGCCGTGCTCGAACGATTCCATCACCGCCGGGGCCAGCAGGGGCTTGAGCGCTGCCCGGTCGCCGGAGGCATAGCCGCGCACGATGGTCTCATAGGCCTGACGCGAGCCGTCGAGGAATTTGCCCGCATCGAAGGCCGGATCGCGGGCGCGCAGACCCGAGATGGCCTGCATTGTGATCGAATCCAGCGCCGGGCGAGGGGCCGGGGGCGTCTCGCCGGACGGCAGGACGGGGGTCTTGGCGTCCTCCTGTGGCTGGCGGCCGACGCGTTTGCCCAGCACATTGTACAGCTGGAACAGCACGATGGCCGCGATCACGGCGAACAGAACGATGAGAACCTGGGCCGGCAATCTGGATATCCTGAGATGGGCGTCGGCGCGGCCTGAGGGGGCTGCGTCCTTCAAGCGGAACGATTAGGGGCTGATATGGATGCGCGCAAGGCGCGGCGCACCCCCGCCGGGTCGTGCGCCGTTGCCGCAGGGCCCGCCTTCTGATAGTCGCCGCGCCTCATGCGAGGCCGCGTCCGGCCTCAGCCCCACAGCTTCATTCGACGGCCCCACGCCCATGACCGACGTTTCCCCCACCGACAGCACCGTCCCCGCGCCCGGCGAGAATGCCCAGGGTGGCCCGCCCACCGGCGGCTTCCGCATCCTGGCGCAATATGTTCGCGACCTGTCGTTCGAGAACCCCAAGGCCCCCGAGAGCCTGCGCATGGAGGGCAAGCCCGCCATCGACATGGGCGTCGAGCTGAACGCCCAGGGCCGCCCGGACAATCTGTTCGAGGTCGAGATGCGGCTGTCGGTCAAGGCGACCACCGACGCCGGTCCGGTGTTCAACGTCGAGCTCCACTACGGCGGCCTGTTCCAGCTGAACAACGTCGCCCCGGCCGACATCGAGCCCCTGCTGCTGATCGAATGCCCGCGCTACCTGTTCCCGTTCGCGCGCGAGATCATCGCCCGCGCCACCTCGGACGGCGGCTTCTCTCCGCCATTCATGATGGACCCGATCGACTTCGTGGGCATCTATATGGCGCGCCAGCAGCAGATGGCCCAGAACCGCGATGCCCAGCCGGGCCAGGCCTGAGGCCCGTGGGCGATCCGTCGCGGATCGCTCATGCGCTGAGACGCCGGTCCCAATGACCTAACGCCGTGTTCCAGTCTTGTCTGGGACGCGCACGTTGATAAGACCCATCCCATGGCCAAGATCACCTACATCCAGCACGACGGCGGCGAGAGCACCGTGGACGTCAAGCCCGGCCTTTCGGTGATGGAGGGGGCGGTGCGCAACAATGTCCCCGGCATCGACGCCGATTGCGGCGGGGCCTGCGCCTGCGCCACCTGCCACGTCTATGTCGATCCCGACTGGACCGAGAAGACGGGCAAGCCCTCGGCCATGGAGGAGTCCATGCTGGACTTCGCCGAAGAGGTCGAGCCGAACTCGCGCCTGTCGTGCCAGATCCGGGTGTCCGACGATCTGGACGGGCTGATCGTCCGCCTGCCGCAAAGCCAGCACTGACACCCCGCCTTTACGAAGTCTGGGGCACGGTCGTCGCCGGTCAGGCGTTACGGTCCCCAGTATGGCGTTGCTCTCATCTCCCAGCGAACGACGGCTCGAGCCGCGCCAGGCCGCCAATGCGCGCGGCGTGCTGGTGGCACCGGGTCTCGAACTGGTCTGCATGATCGTGGACCTGTCGGGCGGCGGCTATCGCGTCCGCCTGGACCGTGGCCTGTCCCTGCCGCGTCAGGTCATGCTGGTGGACATCGCCGCCGGCACCGCCTGCGAGGCCGACGTCGCCTGGTGCAAGGGCATGGAGGCGGGCCTGAAATGCCGCGTCCGCGCCAACAGCCTGAGAGGCCTGGTCCCCGCCCGTTTCACCCCCGCCCGAGACGCCTGGGTGAGGGCGGGCGGACGCTAGACCCCCGACGGCATGGTGCCTGAGTTGATGGCGATCCGCCCGACCAGCCCCTTGACGATCAGGTCCAGGGCAGAACCCTCGCGGTAGTCGGCGGCGGCGACGAAGTTGACGCGATCCTCGCTGATCAGCCCATAGATCTTCTGCTGGTCGCGCTCGGAGTTGCGGGGATCATAGACGGCGATCGAATAGCCGCCCTTGGTGTGCATCATCTTCATGGTCGGCACATCGGTGTCGCCGTCGCCCAGGAAGATCATCCGCTCGAACGGCACGGCCCGGTCGTCGTCGGGCATGAATTTGTTGATCTGTTCGTGGTCCCAGTGGTTCAGGACGCCCTTGTTGATGCGGAACAGATACTGGGTCTTGGTGGTGTAGTTGACCCCCACCGCCGGCCAGATGGCCACGCCGTGGTCGTCATAGACGAATTTGGACGCGAACACGTGGTGGAAGGCGTCGCGGATCGGACAGCCGTCGATCATCTCCTCCAGCCCGGCCGAGATGATGTAGTGCTCGATATCCAGGCCGTATTCGGCGCCCTTGGCGTTGATCCGCTCGAACCAGCCCGGCCCGGTCAGGTCGGCCTTCAGCCCGTCGAACAGCTTCACGTCCTCGCCGTGCCCGGCCAGCAGCCGCTTGGTGATGGGGTTGCCGTGCTCGCGCGCCCGCTGGAGCATCAGCTGCATGTACATCAGGATGTTGTCGGCATCGGCGGTTTTGGTCAGCCGGTCCGCCTCGCCCCAGAAGTCGCCGATCCCCATGCCCAGCGACGGGATGAAGGTCACCTCCTGCATGTTCCCCCGCGCCAGGGTTCCGTCGAAATCATAGATGATGGCGGTCTTCAGACGGTCGGCCATGCTGGCCTCCTCGGAGCTAGGACTTAGGGCTCAGGGCTTAGGGCCTGCTTCGCGCCGGCTCAAGCCGGGGCAAGACTGGCGATCGAAAAGGCGCCGCTTGCCGGTTCCCCGTGGCGTCCCGATGTTCTAGGACACGCGCGCGCCTCCTCGACCCGCGCGACAGACCCTCGAAGGATACTCCCATGGCCGAAACTTCCTATGACGTCGTCATCATCGGCGGTGGGCCGGGCGGCTACAATGCGGCGATCCGGGCGGGCCAGCTGGGGCTCAAGGTCGCCTGCGTCGAGATGCGCGAGACCCTGGGTGGGACCTGCCTCAACGTCGGCTGCATGCCGTCAAAGGCCCTGCTGCACGCCTCGGAGCTGTTCGAGACGGCGGTCAAGGAGTTCCCCAACATCGGCATCAACGTCGGCACCCCGACGATCGACCTGGCCAAGATGATGGGCCAGAAACAGGACAGCGTCACGGCCCTGACCAAGGGCATCGAGTTCCTGTTCAAGAAGAACAAGGCCGTCTGGATCAAGGGCAAGGGCAAGATCGCCGGGCCCGGCAAGGTTGAAGTGACCGCCGCCGACGGCACCGTCACCACCCTGACCGCCAGGGACATCGTCATCGCCACGGGCTCTGAGCCCACCCCGCTGCCCGGCGTGGACTTCGTCCCCGGCAAGGTGATCGATTCGACCGGCGCCCTGTCGCTGTCGGCGGTGCCCAAGAAGCTGATCGTCGTCGGCGCCGGCATCATCGGGCTGGAGCTCGGATCGGTGTGGCGGCGTCTGGGGGCCGAGGTGACGGTGGTCGAATACCTGCCGCGCATCACGCCGGGCATGGACACCGACCTGGCCACCGCCTTCCAGCGCGCCCTGACGAAACAGGGCATGACCTTCAAGCTGGGCTCCAAGGTCACGGCGTCCAGGACCACCAAGACCAGCGTCGAACTGACCGTCGAACCTGCGGCCGGCGGCGCGGCCGAGACCCTGACCGGCGACGTCGTCCTGGTCGCCATCGGCCGGCGTCCCTACACGGCCGGACTGGGCCTCGAGACCGTCGGCGTCGAGACCGACAAGCGCGGCGTCATCGTCGGCGATCACTTCAAGGTAGCGCCTGGCGTCTGGGTGATCGGCGACGTCACCACCGGCCCGATGCTGGCCCACAAGGCGGAAGAGGATGCGGTCGCGGCCATCGAGCTGATCGCGGGCAAGGCGGGCCATGTCGATTACAACCTGGTCCCCAGCGTGGTCTACACCTTCCCCGAGGTCGCCTGGGTCGGCAAGACCGAGGACCAGCTGAAGGCCGAGGGCGTCGCCTACAAGTCGGGCAAATTCCCCTTCACCGCCAACTCGCGCGCCAAGATCAATCACGAGACCGAAGGTTACGCCAAGGTCCTGGCCGACGCGACGACCGACCGGATCCTGGGCGTCCACATCATGGGTCCCCAGGCCGGCGAGATGATCGGCGAGGCCTGCGTGGCCATGGCCTTCGGGGGCGCATCCGAAGACCTGGCCCGCACCAGCCACGCCCACCCGACCCGCTCCGAAGCCGTCAAACAGGCGGCCATGGGCGTCGAGGGCTGGACGATGCAGGCCTAACTCCGGGTCGGTGCCGCCACCGCCCGCCTCAACCCCGTGAAGCTCATCCGCGAGCGGCCGAAGTCGAGCGACACCGTCCGGAACCGATACAGGATATCGGCCCCCAGCAGCAGGGCCGGTGCCTCGATCAGGTCCAGCGCCCCGAAGGCGTGCAGGTCGGCGAACAGCAGGGAGGTGGGCCCGAGGCGCTGGCGGTTGATTTCCAGCATCCCGACCGAGCCGGGCTCGGCCATCAGGGTCTGGCCGGTGACGCCATAGACCGGGGTCAGGGTGCGCTGGATCGTCGTGCCCTCGCGCCCGCCCAGCGCCCGGCGAAGCGCCATGTTGCCGATCGAGTACTGGGCCCCGGAATCGACGAAACACTCGACCGGCACCCCGTCGGCGCGAGCGTTGAGCAGGATCATCTGGCCGAACTCGCCGGTGCGGATCCGGCTGCAATCGCCGCGCCGGATGCGGCTGGACGTCCCGAATGCGCGGCCGAACTGGATGATGTCGGGGCCGGACGGACGCAGCAGCATGGTGCGCCGGACCATGTCGAACTGCAGCTCGAACCGCGACAGCACGTCCAGCCCCAGCAGGCCGTCGGCGGCCAGCATCTCGCGCGGAAAGACGGCGGCATAGACGTCGTTGAAGCGCCGGCCGCCGAAGCTCAGGCGTGCGATCTTCACCGTCGGCGCGACCTCGGCCGAGGTCACGCCGTGGACCAGGATCGACGGGCCGGACGGCAGGGACAGGGCTACGGCCAGGTCGGCGGCGATGGCTGTGCGGCCGGCACCGGTGTCGAGCACGAACTGGGACCCCGCATGGCCGTTGATGTTGGTCTTGGCCGACATCCGGGTCAGCAGGTTCGACAGCAGGGCCGCGGGGTCTTCGGCGGGCGGCAGGCGGGTTCCGGTGACCTGGGACAGGGCCGGTGTCGCCGCCAGACCGGTCAGTGCCGCGAGCCCACCTGCAATGGCGCGGCGGCTGGTGGTTCTGTCCGACGTGACGTTTTCCGCCCTCATCCCCGCCTCCCCAGCGGCCATGAGCGAAGTCTAGGCCCAAATCGGGCGGTGAGTCCAAACGCCGGTCAGGCCCGGGGATGCGCCGCCGCATAGGCACCCAGCAGGCGTGCGGAATCGACGGCGGTATATTTCTGGGTCGTCGACAGGCTGGCGTGGCCCAACAGGTCCTGGATCGACCTCAGGTCGGCCCCGGCCCCCAGCAGATGGGTCGCGAAACTGTGGCGCAGGGCATGGGGCGTGGTCGAGGCCGGCAGGCCCAGCCGCCCGCGCAGGGCCTGGACCGTCGCCTGCACATGGCGCGGGCTCAGCGGCCCGCCCCGCACGGCCCGGAACAGGGGCTCTCGCGGTCCGATGGCAAAGGGCTGGAGCGCCAGATAGGCATCCACCGCCTCGCGCACGGCGGGCAGGACGGGGACGAGGCGGGTCTTGGATCCCTTGCCGACGATCCGCAGGGTCTCGGGCAGGGGGGCGTCCGCCCTGATCAGGCTCAGCGCCTCCGAAATCCGCAGGCCGCATCCATACAGCAGGGTCAGCACCGCCCGATCGCGCGCGGCGGTCCAGGGCGCGCGGTCGGGATCTGCGTCCGGGTCATCCAGCATCTCGCGCGCCTGAACGGCGGTGACCGGCCGGGGCAGGGTCGCCTTGATCCGGGGGCCCCGCACCAGGGCCAGCTGCGGCGTCGGGGTGTTGCAGCGTCGGTCGAGAAAGCCGTGCAGCGACCGGATCGCCGCCAGGGTCTGGCCCAGCGACCGAGCGTTCAAAGGGTGATCTCCGGATCGGCGCGCCGCCAGATGGGCGCGGACCTCGGCGGCGGTGACGGTGCCCAGGTCGGCCAGCGACTGCGGCTCTCCGCGATGCTGCTCCAGAAAGGCCAGCCAGGTCCGGCCGATGTGGCCATAGGCCTCCAGCGTTCGCGGCGACAGGCGGCGTTCGTGGGCCAGATGCTCGAGCCAGGCGAACAGGGCCTCCGACGCCGTCATGGTTTCGGCCCCGACGCCGCGCCGGTCACGTCAGGATCGGCCAGCGTTCGGCCGTGCGCTCCACCACCCGGGCGATGAAGGCGACCAGTTCGCAGCCCATGCTGGGGGTAAAACCCTCGGGCTCGGGCGAGCCGAAGGCGCAGATGGCGTGGCGCACGCCGGTCACCTCGATCTGGGCCGCGCCGCCGCCGAAGATGGGCGCCATGCGGATCAGGGCGACGGACTGCACCTGGTCCTCGTTCGCACCGAACAGGTCCAGCCCGTCGAAATTCGGCCCCAGCCAGGTCAGGCCGTGATCACCGAGCAACCCATCGACGCCGCCGGGTTCCAGCGCCCGCCAGCCGAACGGAACGCCGCCGGGCTTTTCGATGGCGATGGCGGCCCCCGCCAGGCCGAACCGCCCCTGGGCACAGGCGTCCAGCCGCCGGGCCAGGTCGGAATGGTTGCGCGCCTCCAGCAAATCCAGCGCGGCGACATGGGTCTGGGTCTGGGCGGCGAAATTGGCGCGGGCCACGGCCTCGATCTGTTTCCTGGCATCCGACTCGCGGGTGACCACGGCCTCGAGCCGGGTCAGGGCGGCGGCGCCGAACTCGACCACATTGCGGCCGTGAGGCTTGAGCCCGATCTCCTCCAGCAGGGAGCGGTCGTCGAGCAGGGTCTGGGGATTGGCCTGGAGCCAGGCCCGGACATCCGGCCAGTGCGGTGCCGGATCGGTCTCGACTTCGGCGAAAAGGTCCCGAGGTCCGCTCATCTGGGTCCGCTCACAACGACGTCTCCTCCCGGAAACGCCGGGTCGTGGCTACAGGATCGACTGGCCGGTCTTGCCCCAGTCGGCCAGGAATTGATCAAGACCCTTGTCGGTTAACGGGTGCTTGACCAGGGCCTTGAAAACGTCCGCGGGCAGGGTGGCTGCGTCCGATCCTGCCGTGGCGGCGGCCGAGACATGGTTCGGGTTGCGTAAGCTGGCGGCCAGGATCTGGGTGTCGAAACCATGCACGTCATACAGGACGCGGATTTCCTCCAGCAGGCCGATGCCGTCGGCCCCGTGGTCTTCCAGCCGCCCGACGAAGGGCGACACGAAGGTCGCGCCCGCCTTGGCCGCCAGCATGGCCTGGGCGGCACTGAAGCACAGGGTGACGTTGGTCTTGATGCCCTTGTCGGCAAAGTTGCGCGCCGCGCGCAGTCCGTCCCAGGTCAGGGGCAGCTTGACCACGACGTTGGGGGCGATGGCGGCCAGCTTGTCGCCTTCGCGCACCATGGTCTCGAAATCGGTCGCCACGGCCTCGGCCGAGATCGGCCCCTCGACCAGGGCGCAGATTTCGGCGATGACCTCGGCGATGTTCCTCCCCGACTTGGCGATCAGCGACGGATTGGTGGTCACGCCGTCCACCATCCCGGTGGGCAGCATGTCCTTGATGACGGCGACGTCGGCGGTGTCGAGGAAGAGTTTCATGGGGCAGGTGTTTAGCGGGGGCGGAGAGCGTTGGCGAGCCTTCTCCTCCCCGTCGGCCGCTTGGCCGATGGGGAGGTGGATCGGAGGCCGCTTGGCCGACGAGACGGAGGGGGCGACTCGGTTTCGACGATCGGACGCCCCCCACGTCTGCCACCGTGTCGCCCCCTCCGTCACGGCGCGAAGCCGCGCCGCGCCACCTCCCCATTTGCTCCGCAAGCGGGGAGGAGAACGTTGATCGTCGCCTCCGTCCTCATCCCCCTGCCGGTACATGAGGCCTTCGACTACGAGGTCCCCGAGGCCCTGACGCTGACTCGCGGCGACCAGGTCGCCGTGCCGCTCGGTCCCCGGCTGATGCGCGGGATCGTCACCGAGGTGCGCGAGACGACGGGGTCGAACCGACGGCTCAAGGCGGTCGACGGCCTGCTGGACGATCCGCGCCTGCCGCCGCGCACGGTCGATTTCGTCGAATGGGCCGCGCGGTGGACCCTGAGCCCGCCGGGCGAGATGGCGGCGATGGCGCTCAAAGGACTGCGCGCCCCGCGTCCCCGGCCCGAACGTCGCCTGCGCCGGGTCGGCGACCGGACCCCGGCCCGGCCGACGCCTGCGCGGACGGCGGTGCTGGAGGCGATCGGCGACCGGGCCATGACGCGGCCCGCGCTGACCGCCCTGTCCGGTGCGTCCTCCGCCGTCATCAAGGGACTGATCGACGAGGGAGTGCTGGAGCTGTTCGAGATCGAGGCCCTGGCCGCCTTCGACCCGCCCGATCCCGACCACGCCCCGGCCCGGCTGAACGCCGATCAGGCGGCGGCGGCCGATGTGCTGGCGGGTGCGACGGCAAAAGGCGGTTTTGCCCCCTTCCTGCTGGACGGGGTCACCGGGTCGGGCAAGACCGAGGCCTATCTGGAGGCGGCGGCGCGGACGCTGAGGGCCGATCCGGAGGCGCAAGTTCTGATCCTGCTGCCCGAAATCGCCCTGACCCAGGCCCTGATCGCGCGGATCACCGACCGGTTCGGGGTGGCCCCGGCCGAATGGCACTCCGGCATCGCTCCGCCGCGCCGGCGCATGGTGTGGGAGGCTGTGGTAGCCGGGCGCTGCAACATCGTGGTCGGGGCCCGCTCGGCCCTGTTCCTGCCCTTTGCGAACCTGAGGCTGATCGTGGTCGACGAGGAGCACGACGGGTCGTTCAAGCAGGAGGACGGGCTGGTCTATCACGGTCGCGATCTGGCCGTGGCGCGGGCGCGGATCGAGGGGGCGACCGTGGTGCTGGCCTCGGCGACGCCGTCGCTGGAGACCCTGTGGAACGCGCAGCACGGCCGCTATGGCTGGCTGAAACTGTCGGCGCGGCACGGCGCGGCGGTCCTGCCGTCGATCGAGCTGCTGGACCTGCGCCAGAACCCGCCCGATCCCCAGACCTGGCTGTCCCAGCCCTTGCGCGAGGCCATAGGAGAGACCTTCGCGCGCGGCGAACAGACCCTGCTGTTCCTGAACCGGCGCGGCTATGCGCCGGTGGTCCTGTGCCGGGCCTGCGGGCACCGGCTGACGGCACCCGACACCGACAGCTGGCTGGTCGAGCATCGCTATACCGGCCGGTTGGTCTGTCACCTGACGGGGTTCTCGATGGTGCGGCCCCGGCTGTGCCCGTCGTGCGGGGCCGAGGATACGCTGGTCTCGGTCGGTCCCGGCGTCGAGCGGGTCGAGGAGGAGGTCCGCGCCCTGTTCCCCGAAGCGCGGACCGCCGTCTTCAGCTCCGACACCGTGCCGGACGCCCGGTCCGCTCGGGCCCTGATCCAGTCGATGATTGACGGCGAGATCGACATCCTGGTGGCGACCCAGGCCGCGGCCAAGGGGCACAACTTCCCCAACCTGACCCTGGTCGGGGTGGTGGACGCCGACCTTGGCCTGAGGGGCGGCGACCTGCGCGCCGCCGAACGCACCTTCCAGCTCCTGACCCAGGCGACGGGCCGGGCGGGCCGACACGACAAGCCGGGCCGGGCGATCCTTCAGACCTGGACGCCCGACCATCCGGTGCTCATGGCCCTGGCCGCCGGGGACCGCGACGCCTTCGTCGCCGCCGAGATGGCCGAGCGCGAGGCGGCGTCGCTTCCGCCCCACGGCCGTCTGGCCGCCCTGATTCTGTCGGGCGAGGACGCCAGCGCCGTCGAACGGGTGGCCCAGATGCTGGCCGAAACCATCCCCAATGCCGAGCGGCTGGAGGTCTATGGCCCCGCCGATGCGCCCCTGGGCCTGATCCGGGGCCGACGCCGCAAGCGGCTGCTGGTGCGGGCCGACCGGGACGTGGACCTGCAAGGCTTCCTGCGCGCCTGGCTGGCCCGGGTGAAGGTTCCCGGCTCGGTCCGGCTGACGGTGGATGTGGACCCCTACTCCTTCCTCTGATCACGATCGGACCGAGGCTCGTTAACCACACCGTTCCCCTGTCAGGCGGCGCCCTCTCGACACCGGCGTTATCCCGGGTCCAGATGGGCGGTGATGGAGCTTAACGGCACACAGAGGCGCAAGGTCTTCACGCGCGCCCTCGGCGCTGCGTGGCTGGCCGTTGGGGTGATGATGGCGTCGGGGGGCGTCGCCATGGCCTCGGGGATACCGCCTGCGAGCCGTACCTTCATCACCAGCGACGGGGCCCGTCTTCACTATCTGGAGGCGGGCCCTTCGCTGGCCCGGACCGTAATCCTGGTCCCCGGCTGGACCATGCCCGGCTGGATCTTCGAGCCCCAGATCGCCGCCCTGTCCGACCGTTTCCACGTGCTCGCCCTGGATCCGCGTGGCCAGGGTGACAGCGAGGTCACCCGCTTCGGCTATGCCTGGGAACGCCGCGGTGCGGACATCGGCGACCTGATCGCGGCGGCCGGAGGAACTGAGCGGGTGGTGCTGGTCGGCTGGTCGCTGGGGGTGCTGGACGCACTGTCCTATGTGCATCTGTCGGGCGATGCGCGGATCGCCGGCCTCGTCCTGATCGACAACTCCATCGGCGAGCTGCCCGCCCCGGTCGTGCGTGAAGGGGCACCCACGGCCAGTCCTGCCGACGCCGCCCCGATCCCCGAGGCCGAACGTCGCCGACGCCGCGCCGCCTTCGTCGCCTCGATGTTTTCGCGTGATCCCGGCGCGGCATTCCGCGCACGTCTGACCGACCAGGCCCTGCGCATGGATCAGGCCGACGAGCGCCGGCTGCTGGCCTATGACACGCCGCGCGAGACCTGGCGCGACGCCGTCCACTCGGTGCGCGGCCCGGTCCTCTACGTGATCCGGCCGCGCTGGCGCGAACAGGCGGCCAACCTCGTCGCGGCCAAATCGAACGCCTCGGTCGCCGTGTTCGAGACGGCGGGTCACGCCCTGTTCGTGGACGAGCCGGAGCGGTTCAACACCCTGTTGATCGACTTCCTCGACCGCCTCGACGCGCCGGGAGCGACCCCGTGAAGGCCGCCGCCCCTGCCGCCCGGGCGGCCCTGATCCCCCTGTTCCTGATTGCGCTGGGCGTGGTGGGGATCGAGAACGCCCTGACCCGGTATTTCGCCGTCGCGAAATGGTCGGAGTACGGCTACTGGATCATCTCCATCGTCATGGCCGGGTTCGCGCTGAGTGGCGTCTTCGTGGCCCTGTTCCGCGACACCACGGCCCGGCTGGGCGTGCCCCTGAGGGCCATCCTGCCCGCCGCCATGGTGCTGGCCGCCGCGATCGGCTTCCAGGTCATGACGGCCAATCCCTTCAACCCGCTCCAGCTCCAGAACCCGACCACCTGGCCGGATCAGGTGCGGAACATCGGCCTGTACTACGCGGCCCTGCTGCCCTTCTTCTTCCTCGCCGGCCTCTATATCTCCCTGATCTTCGTCCTGAATCACCGCGAGATCGGCCGGGTCTATGGATACGATCTGATCGGCGCCGGGCTGGGCTCGGCGGTGGCGCTGGGGCTGATGTTCGTGGTCCATCCCTTCCTGCTGGCCCCCGTCCTGCTGATCCCGCTGGCCCTTGCCCCCTGGTTCCAGCCGGGCCGCAGCCGCTGGATCGGCGGCGTTCTGGCGCTGGCCGCCCTCGCCGGGGGCGAGTACCTGCTGTTCACGGGTCCGGCCCCGGCCTTCAGCGAGTTCAAGGCCATCTACGCTCCCCTGAACACCCCGGGTGCCCAGGTCGTCGCCGAAATCCGCGCACCCCGGGGCCACTATCTGCTACTCGACGACTTCACCGAGCGGGTCGATGCCGACGTGTCCAACAACGCCGGTATGATGAACATCCCCGGCCCGCCCGCGACCTTCGGCCTGTATCGCGACGGCAACCGGATCGCGTCGCTGCCCAAGCTGTTCGGTCGCGACGCGACCTATGCGCCCAGCGCGCTCAGCGCCGCCCCCTATGTCTTGCGCCCCGAGGCCGAGGTCCTGCTGGTCGGGATGTCGGGCGGGTTCCGCGTCGCCGAGGCGCTTGCCCTGGGCGCGCATCAGATCGACGGGGTCGAGGGCGAGCCCGTGCTACGCGCCGCCCTGATTCAGGGGCTCGGCCCGTCGCCCGCCCTGCCGACCGATCCGCGCGTGCGCCTGCTCGACACCGGCCCCGTCGCCGCCGCCTGGCAGGCAGGCCCGAACCGCTACGACATCGTCGACGTCTCCGCCGACTTCGTGGACGCGGCCCCGGCCAATGTCACAGGCCTGACGGTCGAGGCCATGCAGGCCTATCTGGCAGCGCTGCGACCCGGCGGCGTCATTTCGGTCTCGGTGTCGATCCGCGACTTCCCGGTCTATGCCCTGCGCGTGCTGGCCACGGCGCGCGAGGCCCTGAACACGCGCGGCGTCAGCGATCCCGCCGCCCACGTCATGGTCTATCGCTCGGCATGGAACGCACGGATCCTGGTCTCGCCGACGCCGTTTGCGCCCGTCGACGTCGCGGCCTTGAGGACCTTCTGCGAGGCCCGGTCCTTCGACGTCTCCTGGGCTCCCGGCATGAACGTCGCCGCCGCCCGTGCCCGGCTGTTCAACGACCTGCCCAGCGTCTCGTTCGAGACCGGCCAGATGACGTCCAGCGGCCCCGACGACGCCATCGCCAACGAGGTCGCCGCCGTCCTCGCCGGTCGCCCCTCGGCGTCCAGCACGGCCTTCAGCATCCGCCCCGCGACCCTGGACCGCCCCGCCTTCTATTCGTCGCTTCGGCTCGAACACCCCGCCACCCTGATCAAACGGCTGGAGGTCCTGCCCCAGGCCGAGATCGGGGCCCTGGTCAACATCGCGGTCCTGGGCCAGGCCATCCTGATCGCGGCCCTGGTCCTGATCGCCCCCGCCCTGTTCCACCACAAGGCCGCCGGTAAGGTTGAGCGTCGCCGCTTCTGGCCTGTCCTGTATTTCCCGGCGCTGGGTCTCGGCTTCCTGTTCATCGAGATCCTGCTGATCGACCGGGCCGCCTTCTATCTGAACGACTATTCTTCGGCCTTCGCCCTCGTCCTGACCGCCATGCTGATCTTCTCCGGCCTCGGCTCCATGATCGCGGGTGCGGTCGCGGGCTTCCCCAAGGCGGCCTCGGCGGTGGGGCTCATCATCGTCCTGGCCTGGATCGGGGCCATGTTGCTGGGGGCCGAGGACGTCATCATGCGGACTCTGGACCAGCCCTGGTGGACCCGCGCCGGGATCGTGCTCCTGGCGGCCGCACCGGTGTCGCTGGCGCTCGGCCTTCCCTTCCCCCTGGGCCTGATTTCGGTAGGGGAGGGCAGGGCCCTGCCCTGGGCCTGGGGCCTCAACGGCGCCTTTTCCGTGGTCGCCACGCCCCTGGCCAATCTGATGAGCCGCGACATCGGGTTCTCGTCCCTGCTGATCGCGGCGGCCGGTCTCTACACCCTGGCCTTCATCGCCTTGCCGACCGCCCTGCCGGTCTCGGTACGCCGGACCAACAGGGTCTCGCACCCGGCCGGTAACGTCATCAACCCCACCTTCGACCGCCCCGGCGATCTGCCGCCGCTGGAGACGCCCGCATGAGCCCGATCGACCGCCGCGCCCTGATCACCGCCGCCGCCGGAGCCGCCGCCACGGCCCTCGCCGGTTGCGACGACGCCACCGTCAGACAGGTCCAGGCCCGCCTGAACCCCAGTCAGGCACCGGGCGGGGCCACGCCGGCTGCCGCGCCCGCTGCGAGCGCCCCTGCTGTCGCCGGAGCTCCGGCGGCCTCTGCCGTCTCGACCACCGTCCGCGCCCCCGCCTCGCCCTGGACCTTCGCGGCCTTCGACGCGGCCATGCAGGCCTCCGGTCGTCCGCATACCGTCACCGAGGCCCAGTGGACAGAGATCAACGCGCGCAAACCCGCCGCGATCGAACGCATCCGCGCCTATCTGGCCGGGCGTTTCAACGGCATCGCCGACCCGGCCGTCATCGCCGCCTTCGAGAGCGTGCCGCGCGAGTATTTCCACTACGCCTATGCGTCACAGGCCTCGACCGCCTACCAGGCCTATGAGGCCAACCCCAAGCCCTGGGCCATCGGCCACGGCTCTGTGCTCTCCGACTATCTGGGGCAGGCCTATATGACCCAACTGGCCGCGCCCAAGCCCACCGACGTGACGCTGGAGATCGGCACCGGCTCGGGCTTCCAGTCGTCCCTGCTCGGCCGCATCGTCCGCGACGCCTATACGATCGAGATCATCGAGCCGATCGGCCGGGCGGTGGGCCAGATCTTCGCACCGCTGGGATACACGAACGTCCACGGCCGCGTCGGCGACGGCTATTTCGGCTGGCCCGAGGTGACCGAGGGCTTCGACACCATCATGCTGACCTGTGTGGCCCAGTACGCCCCGCCCGAGCTGTTCCGCCAGCTCAAGCCCGGCGGCAAGCTGATCATCCCGATCGGCCAGCCCTTCCGCCGGGGCCAGGTCCTGTACGTCTACACCAAGGACGCCGAGGGCCGCGTCCACTCCCGCCGCGACGTCGGCGTCTTCTTCATCCCCATGACCGGGGCCATGCAGGCGCGGCCGAAACCCGCCTGAGGCCTACCGATACATGCCCTCGCGGATGTTGAGTCCATGCTCGACCCAGGCCTTCATGGCGCACAGCATCTGTGACCAGCCCATGCAGTTGCCGTAGGACGCCTTGAGCCCGGTCTCGGTCTCGCGCCAGCCTTCCTCGGCGATGGTGACCAGTGTGCGGGTGTCGTCGTCCAGGGACGCGAAGGTCATGGTGACCGTGGTCATGTATCCCTTGCCGGTAGGAGCATCCTCGCCTTCGGGAGGGCCGTCGTTGGCCTCCCAGCGCAGCACGATCTTCGCATTGGGTACGACCTCGACCACCTCGACCGGGAAGGCTCCGGGGAAGTCGCGGAAGTCCCAGGTCACCGTCGCCCCGGTCTCCAGCCGCCCCTTGGCCCCGCCGGTGGTGAAATAGTGCGACAGCTTGCCGGGATCGGCCACCGCCTCGAACACCTCGGCGACCGGGCGGGCGATGCGTCCCGAGACCTGAAACCTGAACTCCATGACCGGCTCTCCTTGCTGTGAAGCCAGTTAGGTTATAAAAATATAACGTGTCAACCGAATCAGAGATGGACGCCGTGTTCAAGGCGCTGGGCGCGCCTGTCCGGCGCCGGATGCTGGATGCGTTGAAGGCGGGGCCGCGCACGACGGGCGACCTGTGCGAGGCCTTCGACGGTCTCGATCGCTGCACGGTCATGCAGCATCTGAAGGTGCTGGAGGGGGCCGGTCTCGTGGTGGCGCGGCGCGAGGGTCGCGAACGCTGGAACCACCTGAACGCCCTGCCGATCAAGGCCGTCCACGACCGCTGGATCGAGCCCTATGCGCGCCAGGCCGTGGGCCTGATCGACGCCGTGCGGGTCGCGGTCGAGGACGCCTGATCACCGACGCGGCGTCGGAGGAACCGCACTGCGGTTCCTCCTGACCGATCGGTCGCTGGTTACAGGTACCAGTCCTGGCCGTGATAGGCACCGTGGCTCGCGGTCGGGTCGAGGTCCAGCATGAACCGGCCGGACAGGTTCGAAAGGCCGGGCAGGTCGGCACCGTCGACGTCGTCCATCGCCGGAAGCACGGCCGGACCCGCGTCCTTGAGACCCGTTTCCTGGCCGAGCCCCCCGGGCGTCCAGATCACGTCGCTGGTCCGCAAGGTGGTGTTGGACAGGCCGATGAGCATCTCGTTGACGCCATTGCCGCCCAGGTCGACGAACAGGAAGGACGCGCCGTTCTGATAGGCGATGCCAAAGACGTCGTTGGCACCGGTGCGGATAGCGGTCAGGTCGATGCGATCCGAGCCTGAGACGAAGTCGAAGACGACGTCAAAGACGCCCACCGTCGAATCCGAGACGCGATCATAGCGGAACACATCCGCTCCGGCCCCACCGTACAGGGAATCGACGCCGCCGCCGCCGACGAGGGTGTCGTTGCCGCCGCCGCCCACGATCGGATCGGCCAGGGACGAACCGATCAGAACGTCGGCAGAGTTCGAACCGAGCATATAAACGCCAAACCCTCCGCCATAGTCGATGTCGCCTCCGTTGATCGCACGACCGTCGGCTGTGGTCAGAAACACCCCTTGCGGCGTTTCAGCGAACAGGAAGGTCGATCCGTCATCGGCGCGAATGAGGCTGACTGAGCCTGAAATCGGACGCAAGGCGGTGAGGTCGATCCGATCCTCACCCGTTGTGAAGTCGTACAGGTTGTCGAACCCGGCCGACTGGTTGGAATCGCTCAGTCGGTCGTACCGGAAGGTGTCGGCCCCTGCGCCGCCAGACATGGCGTCCGCGCCGCCGCCACCGATCAGCAGGTCTGCACCGCCGCCGCCGACCAGAGGGTCGCCCAGCCCTGAGCCGAAGATGATGTCCGCGCTGGCCGAACCGATCACATACACACCGAACCCGCCGTTGTAGATGAAGTCGTCACCGTTGACCGGGGCGTTGCGGACGAGAATCTGCAGAGGGCCACCAGGGGTTTCGGCGAAGATTAGCGTGGTGCCGTCATCCAGCCGCCCAAGGCTGATCGAGGTGGCGTTCAGCGCGGTCAGGTCGACCTGGTCCACACCCGACTGGAAGTCGGTGATGACGTCCTGCGATGCCGCGGTGGAGTCCGAGGTCGCCGTATAGCGGAACACGTCTGCGCCCGCGCCACCGGTCAGGACGTCTGCTCCGCCGCCGCCGATGATCAGGTCGTCGCCGGCCCCGCCCGCCAGAGTATCGGACGTCGCGGCACCTTGCCGCACTACTGGTGCTGGTCCACCGATGGTCATGCCCACGTCGGAGAACTGCAGCCTTTCGACGGTGGTCAGTCGATCGGTTCCGTCCGCCCCGGTCACGGTGGTCAGGCCGTTCAGGGTCGAGATCGTGTAGCTGGCATAGGCACCGCTGAAGACGGCCGTGTCCGTGCCTGCGCCGCCGTCGATGACGTCGTTGCCGAGGCCGCCGGTCAGGCGATCATCGCCGTCGTTGCCGAAGATGGTGTCGACACCCGCGCCACCGTCGATGGTGTCATTGCCGGACACCAGCACACCGCCGCCGCGCGGTCCGACGGCACCGCCGCTGTAGAGATCGCCGTACAGGAAGTCGTTGCCGTCCCCGCCCAGGATGAAGTCGTCGCCGCCGTTGCCGTAGACGGTGTCGTTACCCGCGCCGCCGTCCAGCGTGTCCCGGCCGGCGGCCAGATAGCCGTTCAGGCCGTTGTCGTTGTCCTCGTCGCCGTACAGCACATCGTTGCCGAGGCCGCCGATCGCGCTGTCATTGCCCTCGCCGCTCCAAATCCGGTCGTCGCCGCCACCGGCGTCGATCGTGTCGTCACCGGCGTTGCCGCCCATGAACTGGGTGGCGACGTCGCCGATCATCGTGTCGTTGCCGCCGAGGCCGTAGAAATTTCCGCTGCGGGCGACAGTGAAGCTGTCGTTGAAGTTGGTCAGGCGGATGTTGTTGCCCAGGGTCTCGACCGATGTCAGGGTGCCGCCGATCACGGCACCCAGACGGGCCACGCCGTCGGTCGTCAGGTCGAGGTTCACACTCGATGTCCGCGCGACCAGGCTGACGTTGATGACGTCGTTGCCGTCGCCACCGTCGAAGCTGTCGCCGAAGCCGATGGAGGCGGTATCGTCGCCGGCCCCACCCGTCGCGGTTTCGGCGATTCCGTCATCGAGTTCCGCCCCGGACACGGTCCGCCCGGCAGCGTTCTGCAGCAGTGAGCCGAAGCTGAAGGCGGTCGTCAGGTTGTCGTTGCCGTCGCCGCCGTCAATGATGTCGCGCCCGGCACCGCCGTCGATGCTGTCATTGCCGACACCGCCCAGGATGGTGTCGTCGCCGTCGTCGCCGCTCAGGCTGTCATCGCCCAGACGACCTTCGATCAGGTCGTTTCCCGCGCCCGCAGAGATGCCTTCGCCGGTCGCGCCGCCGAAGAACTGGTCGTTGAAGCCGGTCAGGACGGCCTGGAAGGTCTCGAAATTGGTGAAGGTCCCGCCGGTCACCCGGCCATAGGCAGCCTGTCCGGCCAAGGCGTCGCCCGCCATCTCGATGCTCACACCGGCCGTTCGGGCCGACAGGTCGATACGCAGTCGATCCGTGCCGGCGCCGCCGTCGGCAATGTCGCCCTGTCCGGCCGTGATCGTGTCGTCGCCCGCGCCGCCGTTCAGGGTGTCGATCTCGTTGTCATCGACGTAGTTGCTGAAGCTGGGGAGGCGAACCGCCACGTTCCCGAGGAAGGTGTCGGCGAAGGTCAGGGTTGCCAGGCCGCCGGTGATGAAGTCCGCGCCGTCGTCACCGTTGACCGTGTCTCTCCCGCGACCGCCCATCAGGAAATCGCGTCCGGCCCCGCCGGAGATCTGGTCGTCGCCGTCGCCGCCGTCGATGCCGTCGCCCGCGTTTTCCAGCGTCCCGGTCTCGTCACCACCGCGAATGACGTCGTTGCCGGCACCCCCACGGATGGAGTCGCCGCCCTCAAAGCCGTCGATGATGTCGTCGCCCGCCCCCCCGATCAGATCGTCTACTCCGGTCGTTCCGGTGAAGGTCGGCATGGTTGTTTCTCCCTATCGTTGAGGGAAACGTGGTCTTCCGGGTAAGAGGTTGTCAACCATTGTTCAGCCACCGCCCATGACTTGAGACTCTCAGGACAAACTGAAATCCTTGAGAAATGTACGGTAACCGACATTTCTGTCCGGCTTCCGGAGCGTCTGAAACCTGGCCTTTTCTCTCGCAGAACGCGAACCTGTCGG
>NZ_JBIIAY010000021.1:0-30963 GCF_044239655.1 Brevundimonas sp. | reverse complement strand
AACGTGCTTCTGCCCCGTGCGGACGCGGCCCGACCGCGACACCTGACGGGCCCCGCCCCGCGCACCCTTCTGGATGGCGACGGAAGAGCCGGCCTTCTTGGAGGCGCTGTTCTTGACGGCGGAGATTACGCGCGGTTTGGCGACGCGGGTCTTCTTCTGCTCCAGCGCCTTGCCGGGCAGGTGGCTCTCTTCCTCGGCCTTCTTGCGGACCTTGCGGGGTGCGGTCTTGGCGTCGCCCTTGTAGCGTTCGGGGCCGGACTTGGCGCCGCCCGAGGCATAGGGGTTCTCCGACCCGCCCTTGACCGTCAGGCGCAGCGGCGTGCCCGGCAGGTCGAAGCTTTCGCGCAAGCTGTTGGTCAGATAGCGGATATAGTGCTCGGGCAGGGCCCCGCCCCGGCTGGCGAACAGCACGAAGGTCGGTGGGCGGGCCTTGGTCTGGGCCATGTATTTGGTCTTGATCCGCTTGCCGTCGACGGCGGGGGGCGGATGCCTCTGGGTCGCCAGGGCCAGCCAGTCGTTGAGATCCTTGGTCTTCACCTTGACCGACCAGGTCTCATAGGCCTTGAGCACCGCCGGCATGAGCCGCTCGACGCCACGGCCGCTATGAGCCGACAGGGCCACGAACGGCGTGCCCTTCAACTGCGACAGCTTCTCTTCGGCCAGGGACTTGAGCTCGGCCATCTTGGCCTGGGGCTCTTCCTCGAGGTCCCATTTCGACGCGACATAAACGATCGCACGGCCTTCCCGCTCGACCAGGTCGGCGAGCTGCAGGTCCTGGACGTCGAACGCGTTGTCCTTGTCCATCATCAGGACGACGACCTCGGCGAAATTGATGGCGCGGATGGTGTCGGCGACCGACAGCTTCTCCAGCTTCTCCTGCACCCGAGCCTTGCGACGCATACCGGCGGTGTCGACCAGCCGGATGTTGTGGCCTTCGTATTCCCAGTCGACCGAAATCGAATCGCGCGTGATCCCCGCCTCGGGGCCCGTCAGCATCCGGTCCTCGCCGATCAGGCGGTTGATCAGGGTGGACTTGCCGGCGTTCGGGCGGCCGATGATGGCGATGCGGATCGGCTTGTCGGGTTCGTCGATCTCTTCGATGAAGATGTCAGCGGATGCCGCGACGATGGCGGCATAGAGATCGGCCATCCCCTCGCCGTGCTCGGCCGAGATCGCGACCGGCTCACCGAACCCCAGGGCATAGGCTTCGCCGACCCCGCCGCCCGATTCGCGGCTCTCTGACTTGTTGGCCAACAGGATGACGGGCTTGTGCTGTTTCCTGAGGCGGTCGGCGAAGATGGTGTCCAGCGAAGTCACGCCCTCGCGCGCGTCCATCATGAACAGGATCAGGTCGCCGTCTTCCAGCGCCAGCTCGGTCTGTTCGCGCATCCGCGATTCCAGGCTGTCGTCGCTGACGTCCTCGTACCCGGCCGTGTCGATCAGCGTCAGGTCCATGTCGCCGATATTGCCGTCGGCATAGCGACGGTCTCTGGTCACACCGGGGCGATCGTCGACGAGCGCCAGGCGCTTGCCTACCAGCCTGTTGAACAGGGTCGACTTGCCCACGTTGGGGCGGCCGACGATGGCGACCTTCAATGCCATGTCGGCGGTTCTAACTTAAAAAGCAGGGATCGTCAGCGGATGCTAACGAGTTCGCCCCGGTCCGTCAGGACGTAGAGGGCACCGTTGTAGGCCGCAGGCGCGACATAGGCGGCGGAGCCCAGGTTGATAGAGGCGGTCTGGAGACCGGTCTTAGGGTCAAAGGCCACGGCCTCGCCGTCCGAATTGACCAGCACCAACCGGTTGGAGGCCAGGATCGGGCCCGACCACTCTGGCCGCACGGTGCGGTCGAAGAAGCCGAACAGGCCGCCTTCCTGGCGCACACGGCCGACGTTCAGATCCTTGGTCCAGTAGACACCGCCGGTGTCGCGATTGACCAGGGTCAGCTCGCCGGACTTGGACACGACATAGACCACGTCACCGGCCGGCAGGGGCGCATTGACCCCGGCGACCGGCAGGCTCCATTTCGGCTGGCCCGAGCGGATGTCCATCGCCTGCATCATGCCCGAGTGGCTGACCGCATAGACGAAACCGCGCGAGATGACGGGGCGACCCGCGATGTCGCGGATTTCCGAGAGGGCGCTGGTCCGGCTGGAGCGCGACAGGACCTGGTTCCACACGGCCTGGCCGTTGGAGGCGCGCAGGGCCACGACTTCACCCGACGAGAAGGGTGCGATCACCGTGTCGCCGCTGACGGCGGGTGAGGACGCGCGCATGATCCGGGCGGGTTCGGCGATGCCGCGATAGGACCAGCTCTGCTGGCCCGTGGCGGTGTCGAAGGCGATGATCTGATTGTCGATGTCGACGACGAAGACCCGGGCACCCGCGACCGTCGGGGCTCCGTGCAGGGGGACGTCGGTTCGCACGGTCCACAGCACGGCCCCGGTCGCGGCGTCCAGCGCCGACATGGTGCGATAGCCCGAGGCCACAAAGACCTTGCCGCCGCCGACGGCGACGCCGCCGCCGAAGCCGCCCGAGACCTGACCGCCGCCACGCCCGATGCCGAAGCCCAGGATGCCGCCGCCGCGCTCGCGCTCGTCCGGCTTGACGTTATGCTTCCACAGGATCTCGCCCGAGCCGGAATCGACGGCAGTGACGGTCGAATCGCCGTCCAGCACGAAGACCTTGCCGCCGTCGGCGACGATGGGGGCCATGACCTGGCTGGTCTTGGACGAACCCGCGCCGATGTCGCGCTTCCAGGCGACGGCGAACTCGGGCGCGGCGATCACGTGTTCGACCGAGTTCTCGATCGTGCCGCCGGGGACGGGCCAGGCCGTCGCGGCCTGGGGGCCCGGCAGGAAGAAGTCGCGACCCGACAGGGCGGCCGACGGCGCCAGCTGCTGCTCGAACTCCAGGACCGAGATCCGCTGGCCCTCGGTGGCGATCGCGGTGTTCTCTTCCTTGCCACCCAGCCCGAACGGCAGCATCGCCCGCTGGGCCGCACAGGAGGCGACGCTCAGCGCCACGCCGCCGACGAGGGCGATCTTGAGCATGCGGTTCAAGGCGGGCATTCGCACTCCGGTCGAGGGGGTCGCGGTTGTCACTGGGCGGGCGCCTGCTGCTGCTGTGCGGCCTGAGCCATCGCGGCCTGCATCTGCATCTGCTCGGGCGTCATCTGCGGCACGGGCGGCAGGGCGGCCTGGGCCTTGGTGATGTCGTTGATGTTCACAGCCGAACCGGAATCGATGGTCTCGATCGCCGTCTGGGCCAACTGGCGCACGGCGTCAGGCACGTCCTGGCCCAGGGTCAGCTGGACGAACGACGAGCGGGCGTCGGCGGTCTTGCCGTGCTGAAGGCGAGCCATGCCGAGCGCGAGCTGGGCGAACGGCCGCTGAGGACGATCTTCCTCGGCCAGCGGCGTCAGACGGGCCTCGACGTCGGCCAGGGGCGCATTGGTGTCCATGACCAGATAGGCGGCCTTCAGGCGCGCCACATCGGCCAGGATCGGATCGCTGGAGGCCTTGGCGGCCTCGTCGAATAGGCGGATGGCCTCGGTGGGATTGTTGGCGGCTTCGGCCAGACCGGCCTGCTGTTGCAGGGCCAGGGCCTTGTAGGCGCCGTTGCCGACCTTGGCCGATTCCTCGAAGGCGGCCTTGGCTCCGGCGTTGTTGCCCGACGACAGCGCCTCGACGCCGCGCTCATAGGCCAGCGACGCCTTGTCGGCCTGCGAGTTCTGGTACGAATCCCAGCCCCACCAGGCCAGGGCAGCGATCAGGGCCAGCAGCAGCAGGCCGCCCACGATGGGCAGCCAGGTGCGGGCGAGACGCGCGTAACGGGCGGAGCGAAGCTCCTCCTCGACCTCTTCAAAGACATCAACCACGAAAAACGTCGCCCCAAATCGCCGGCCAGATACGCAGATAGCCAATCGGCGCGGACCCTAGAGGCTCGCTCCCCTCCCCGCAACGACTCTCCCGTCGAAGGAAGGCGCTACGGCGAAGCCGGCTTTTTGGAGAAGTAGGTCTCGACTTCGGCAGGAAAACGGCGGGCGCGCACATCGGCGGCGTATCCGGCCACCGCCCGGTCGATTTCACCACGCAGATCGGCGTACTTCCGCACGAATTTGGGCGTCCAGTCGAACAGGCCCAACATATCGGGCGTCACCAGCACCTGACCGTCGCAGGCAGCCGAGGCGCCGATGCCGATCGTGGGCTTGTCGATCGCCTCGGTGATCTCCCGGGCCAGGCTTTCAGCGACGCCTTCGATCACGACCGAAAAGGCACCGGCGTTCGCGGTGTCATGTGCCGATTGCAGGATGCGGGCGCGCTCGGCCTCATCGCGGCCCTTGGCCTTGAACGATCCGTCGATATTGATCGACTGAGGCAGCAGGCCGACATGGCCCATGACCGGGATGCCCCGCTTGACCAGGTATTCGATGGTGGCCGGAGCGGTGGGGCCGCTTTCCAGCTTGATGGCCTGGGCGCCCGTCTCCTTCATCACCCGCACGGCGTTGGCATAGGCCGTCTCTATGCCCGCCTCATAGCTGCCGAAGGGCATGTCGATGACGACCATGGCCCGTTTGGCACCGCGCATCACGGCCTGACCGTGCAGGATCATCATCTCCAGCGTCACGCCGACCGTAGAGGTCATGCCGTGAACCGCCATGCCCACGCTGTCCCCGACCAGCAGCACGTCGCAGTGCGGGTCCATGATGGCGGCGGTGGGGGCGTCATAGGCGGTCAGGACGACGATAGGCTCGCCGCCCTTTCGCGCCCGGATGTCGGGAGCGGTGATCCGCTTGATTGGGGTCTGGATTTGGGAGGACATGGCGGGCCTCTACCACTTCCGCTCGTCCCGGCGAAAGCCGGGACCCAGTGCTTTGGGCGATCCTATGGGCCGCGAGGGATATGATTTCGATCCCGGTCGCCGTGCTCAAATCAAGACCTGGGTCCCGGTTTCCGCAGAGATGAGCGGGTAGGGAAAATCACGTCTCTTGCGACAACCTCACCACCCCGGCGGCAGCCAGGGCAACCAGGGCACCGGTGGCGATCCAGAACAGCTGCATCCCCCCCATCGAGCCCAAGGACATGTCCGCCAGGCCGAATTGATCCATGAACCCCTGGATCGCGCCACTGGCATCGGCGCTGACACCCTGAAGCCCCTGGCCCAGCGCGCGGCTGGACGCACCGGCCGGCGACAGGGTGAAGTCCAGGTTCAGCGATTCGCGCACCGCGATACAGCCGCCGACCAGCCCCGCCACCGTCAGCGCCAGGGTCCGAACCCGTGAGCCGGAGGCCAGTTTCGCCTCCACATCAGTGGCGAACAGGGACGCGTCGGGCATCTGCGGCGTCCTGGCGAACAGCCGCTCGATCATGGGATCGAACTCGTCAGACGACATGAGCCGCCCTCCCGTACTGAGCCGGTTCCGGCGTGAGCCGGGCGCGGAGTTTATCCAGACCACGTTTGACATGAGACTTCACCGTACCGAGCGGCAGATTCATGGCGGCCGCGATTTCGGGGTGGGACATTCCCGCCCCGTGACACAGGGAAACGCACAGGCGTTCCGTTTCGCTGAGCGATTTCAGCGCTTCGTCCAGGTCGACCAGACCGGGCGTATCGACGGCCGGGGCCATTTCCTCGCTTTCGATCTCGGCGACGTAGCGCGCGTCCCTGGACTTGCGTTTCAGGTACTGCCGCGCCGCGATCCGCTTGACCCAGGCCGCGAAGGTGCCCTCGCCCCGGAACTCGGCCGACCGCTGGAAGGCGGTCAGGAAGGCGTCCTGGGCGACGTCGTCGGCCTCGGCGGCCTGGGCCCCCATCCGGCGCAGCAGGGCTCGCACGGCTGAACCGTGACGCCGCACCAACTCGCCGAACTCGCGACGTCCGCCCGCCGCCGCTAGGGCGGCGAGCTCGACATCGTGAAGGTCGTGCAGAGGTTTGGTCATGACAGCTTTCCCCCTGTCTCAGACCGGGCTCAGCCCTTGTTCTTGTTGAAGGCGCTGAGGATGATGAAGGCCAGACCGACCATGCCGGGGATGGCGGACAGACCCATGATCGGCACTGACACCTTGGATTCCTCGAAGCCGCTGATGAAGGTGAAGGCATAGCCGAACAGGGCGACGCCGATGCTGACGGCCAGCAGGATGACCCCGACCCGAAGATCGCTATGGGCCGTTGCTGGCAACTTGACCGCTTCCTTCGACAGGGCCTCGATGACCTCGGGCGGCAGGGGCTGACCCTTTTCGATCGAGGCGCGCAGGGTGGCCTGCATTTCCTTGCGCTCCCGATGCTTCAGATAGCCGGGAACGATAGCGATCCCCGCGATCATGGCGAAGAAGGCGATCGGAATGAGTTCTTCCATGGTGTAACCCCTTTGATGTCCTGGCCGACGCCTGATGCTCCGGCCTTATGATGACAAGAGGCGGCGACGGGCTCCGGCGGATGCAAGCTGGGCCGTGAAACTTTCGTAAGGTTCAGCGCGCGCCGAACGCAACCCGCCCAACCCGCCGCCTCAGGCCCGGATCGACCAACAGAGCCCCCGCCAGAGCCGCCCCTGCCAGGGCGACCGTCGCCACACCCGGCCCGAGAGCCGGAACCAGGGTGGACGCCAGTTCTCCGGACAGCTTTGCCACCGCCGGACGCAGGGCCCACAGCAGGGCTGCTGCGGCCACCGCCCAGGGGACGAGCGCCAGAACCGTCATGATCGCACGGCGCAGGGCGACCCTGCGCGCGACCTCGGCGACGAACACCCGGTCCGGCACCTTGGGCGTATCGGCCGTCAGCATCAGGGCCAGTTTCTGTTCAGGCGTCATCGGATCCTCCGAGCGCTTTCAGGAGCCGCGCCCGACCCCGCGCAACATGCGACTTCACGGTGCCCAACGGCAAGCCCAGGATTTGCGCCGCCTCCCCGTGGGAAAATCCGTCGGCGAGGCACAGGGCCACGCAGGCCCGGACGTCGGGTGCCAGGTCCGCCATCGCGGCGGCCATGGCCATCCGGTCCTCTGCCGAGATCCCGGCCGGCGTCTCGGCCTCGTCCAGCCAGGCGTGGTCCCGCGCCGCCGAACGCCGCGCCGAGCGGATGCGATCCTGCGCCTTCCTCCAGGCGATGCCGCACAGCCAGGACCGCACCCCATCCGGATCCTTGAGCCGCCCCAGCGAAGCCCAGGCCGCCAGAAAGGTCTCCTGCGCCACATCGTCCGCCTCGGCCCAGCCACTGCCCAGCGTCCGCCTCAGGAAGCCACGCACCGGTGCCTGATGACGCTCGACCAGCCGGGCGAAGGCCGTGTCCGAGCCGCCGCGGGCCGCCCGGACCAGATCGGCGTCCGTCATCATCCCCCCCACCGACGACCGGGCCCGTCACGAGGGGTCGCGGCGTCGGCCGACGAGGGTCGAGACCAGGAAGGCCGCGAAAAGGGCTCCCATCACGAAGGCCACGACCAGGAAGGCTTCGCCCGCCCCCATCATGTCCGTCGCTGCCGCATAGCCGAAGCCCAGGGCCATGACGCCGAAGAGCACGGTCGAGAACAGGTTGCCCGCCCCGTTGGGCGTGCCGCAGCCGTCGCCGTTGTTCCAGCGCTCGGTGCTCTCGTTACGCTCCAGCTGGGCCAGCAGGGCCTCGGGCGGCTCCCTGCCCTGATCGGCATAGGATTTGATCGTCTTCAGCACGTCCTTGTGCCGGAAATAGTTCATCAGGCTGGAGAAGGCCTGGATGACAAACCAGCTCAGCGGGAACAGCAGCCACCAATAGGATCGAAACAGGTCTTCCATCGTCGTGTACCCCTTAGGACCGGGCCCATCGCCCCGTCATTCACAGGATAGTCGTCGCCGACCCGCCCGGTGGATGCAGGTGCCGATCACTTTCATCGACAGCCGTTCGCCGAGCCTCGACAACCCTGCCACAGCAACGCTTACTGCCCATGCGCCAACACGGGAGAATGCGATGCTGCTGCCTCAGCTTTCCGCCATCGGCTGGTTCCATACCCTGGGCAGCCTGCCCGCCATCCCGCTGGCCCTGTACCTGCTGGTCCGCCATGGCCGCATCGTGCCCGGGACCGCGATGGGCAAGGCCTATCTGGTCTTCATGTTCATCGGGGCGATCTCGGGCGTCATCGTGATCCGCGACCCGCCGGGCGTGCTGATCTCGATCCTCGCGCTCGGCTCGCTGATCGTGGGCTCCACGATCGGATATGTCTCTGCCCTGGCCCGACACCGCTGGTGGATCGAAACCACGGCCTTGTCGACCAGCGCCTTCACCCTGTTCCTGCCCAGCGTCACCGAGACTCTGACCCGCCTGCCCGCCGACAGTCCGATCGCCGACAGTCCCCAGGCCCCACTGGTCGTCGCGTTCCAGCTCACCCTGCTGGTCATCCTGGTCGTCGGCGTCTTCTTCCAGCTACGGTTCCTGAAACCCAAGACGCCCTCTATGGTTACCGCCTGAGTTCAACAGGAGTTCGCCATGAGCCACGTCACCTATCGCATCGTCGAACATGACGGCGGCTGGGCCTACAAGCTGGGCGACACGTTCTCGGAAACCTTCCCCAGCCACGACGCTGCCCGCGCAGCTGCGGTCAAGGCCGCCGGCGAACAGCGCGTCGCCGACCGCACCGCCTTCATCGAATATGCCGACCCGACCGGCACCTGGATCACCGAACGCGCCGACGGCCATGACCGGCCTGAGACGAGCGTCGAGGGTTAGGCCAACGCCGCCTCATAGATCTCCGGCTTGAACCCCACGATCCGGCGATCGCCGAGGTCCAGGATCGGCCGCTTGATCATCGACGGCTGGGCCAGCATCAGGTCGACGGCCTTCGCCGCATCGATCCCCGCCCTGTCCGCCTCCGGCAGCGCCCGGAACGTCGTGCCGGACCGGTTGAGCACCGTCTCCCAGCCGTGCTCTGCCACCCAGCCCTCGACCGCCGCCCGATCCACGCCCGCCTTCTTGTAGTCATGGAACACGAACGCCACCCCGCGCCCGTCCAGCCAGACACGCGCCTTCTTGACCGTGTCGCAGTTGGGGATGCCGTAGAGGGTGTAGGTCATGGAAGTCTCGAATGCCCGCTTTGCGCTGATGCACCCATAGCGGCTTTCGACCCACAGTCTATTCGAGCTTCGCTGGGGCTAGGAGACCTTGTCCTCCTCAGCCCTTCTCCGCTTCTCGGCTTCGATCCGCATTCCCACTTGAACCGGGGACCATGGCAAGACAGGCGACGGCCAGAACCAGAGGGCCGAACGGCCAGAAGAACACCAAGATAACCGTCACGGTGATTGCGGCGCTGATCCACACCTTCCAACCAAGAGCTCGGACGTAGGCGAAGAAATCCCGAACGGCCATGGCCTAGCTTAACCCACAACCGGTTCTACTTCCAACGCAGACGGCCAAGCAGCACTTCCGGTATCTGGCTCGATGTCTTTAACTGATTTCGACCCTGAGGGGACGCAGCGAAGGTTCTTTCTTCCTCGCAGCTGCGAACGAATCGCTAAGGTACCGACAGAGGTGGGTACCTTTGCTCGCTTTGCTCTAGCTGTTCTTCGCTCGAGACACACACGGCACTTCGCTGGCCATCCAGTCAAAATCATAGGTGGCCGGCACGGTCTCCCCGCTGCCAACGGACGCCCTTCGTGCAGAGGGATTGAACGAGATCCAGCCCATGCTGTTGTCGAACGCAGCAATCCGGTCGTTGTCACGCCGCGCGGTGGTCGCATCAGTTTCCGGCTGTTCGATGCGCGATCCACGGACCATGCGTATGGATTCATCGCGCAGTTCCCATGCACGGTAGTAGTTTCGCCCGAAGAGACGAGTATTAAAGCTCCCTGTCGATGACCACTGATTTGCCCGGGTTGATTCTGGCAGTCGAACTGTAGTGACGTGGCAGATGTATTCCGGCTCGGTATAGAAGGGCGCTGTCTGGTCCTGATCCGCCGCCCGAACCCTTCGCTCTGGTGGGCTGAACCCGCCACCTGGAAGCACCAGCGATTTCGCCCCACGGCCGTCATCGTCCCAATCGATCGTTCTGGTGCCACTGATCGTTAGGATGCTGGCGCCCGCTCCTTGATCATAGCGCCACTGAACATCCTCGATCGTCTCCCAGGCATCGCCGCCGCTCTGCTGACGGAAAAAATCCGACAACTGTCCGGCCGATACTGCGGAAAGCTGCATGTAGGTTTGCAAGCCTTTGACGCCACGGACGATTTCTGTCGACACGACCCTTGCCGGCTCATCAAAGCCAGAGCGCGCATCGATCTCATACAAGCTTATTTGGTCGGGCGTAGTCGCTGGTTGCCATGCAAGGTTCTGAAGTTCACTGCCCCGCTCAGTGAGCGGCAGGACCCAACTCACCGGGAACACCGGTCGGGCGCTAGGCGAAGCCACCGGCGGGAGCGTGCCGTCAAGCCAATAATCGGTCCCCTCGATGTGCGCGCGCACGAGCACATGATCGAAGTACTGTGGGACCGGCAAACGCTGATCGAGGCCGTCATCGGCACCGCTCGAGTTCACAAGCACGGGCTCCGCATCAATTCCCAGCTCGCGAAGCAGCGCCAGCAGCAGCGCGGTCTTGCCCTTGCAGTCACCGTAGCGGCGCTGCCAAGTTTCATCGGCCGGGGCCGGTGTCAGATTCCGGCCGTCGAGACCCACATAGATGTATCGCACATCCTGCTGAACCAATTTCAGTGCGGCGCTGGCGCGATCGAGAGGGCCCGTTTGCGCGGTAGCGATGCGGCTGGCCTCACGCTTGATCGGGGAATTGACGTCAAGCGTTGCGGCTCTCTCGTAGAGAGGCGCGAAATGCCGCGAAAGAGCCCCCCAGTCGGCGAAGTCCGTATACTCCACAGCACGTTGCCACTGGTAGCGCGCCGGGGCGTCCCTCGGCGGTGACAGGCCGGCCGGATTGTCGAAGCGAAAATCGATCGCGCGCTCGCCGGTCGTCATCGCCGCCGTCATGTCGTCGGTCATTTTCAAGAGGGGCTCGTGACCCTGGTCCCAGCTTAATCCCAGGCGGTACCGGCCCGGCGACGGATTCGGCGTGAGCGCCAGGAGACCGGCTTCGTAGTGCCCTAGCGTGGGGTCGTTCGCGAAACTGGTGAGGTTCACCTCCAATTCGTCGCCTACCCGTAGGTCGGGGATGCGAAGGATTGCAGTCAGCTTTCCATCGAGCTTCGCCATTTCCAACTGGTCTTCGCGCCGTAATATCTCGAACGATGAGTCTTTCAGAACATCGATGACCTGATCATCGCGGAACAGCTTTATTTCGTGAATGATTGGCGCATCAGAACTTGGGTTCCAGGCAATCGATATATTGCCAAGCTGAAGAGCGCTCGCTTGTAGTATTTTGACGTGATACCCGAAGTACTGCGCCTGACCCTGGTCGCTAAGGTGTATTTCCAGATCCTGGCGACGGATAAACAGCGGGCCGCTGACGTTGTCCGGTATTGAGATTGGTGTCGACGGTGTAGCCCACGCGGGAGCGGGGCCTCGAAGAACTTGTTCGGACTGCGCGAATGCAGAACTTGCGACAAGAATAGACGCCAAGATTGTTGCTGAAACACGCACCGCTTTTCCCCACTCCGCTTCGCGCCATTGTGACGCAAGCGCCACCACTTTCAAATGGCGCTTACCGCATGCGCAAGCAAAAGTGGTTGCATCGACACGATGAGACGCCGATCGCTCGCGATATTCGCTCTGCAGCCTAAGGTCGAATGACGGGTTTCGGTTGGCAGCCCAGTTTCTGCTACCTCCATAGCGGACCTCCCGAGCGTCCGCTTTCGGGAGACGAACGCGTCTGTCGACACCCCGGGGAGGGATCGGCCGTTTCTGAAGCCCACGTGCAAAATCCGCCTCCACGCCCCGACCCTGGAACCGAACGGCCACGTCTGCGCTTTGGCGGGTCCACGAGCGACCCATCATGTCCTATCCCTATCCCGAGACCCTCCCGTCCAAGGCCTTTGACGCGCCCCGGATCCAGCTGGCCGGCACTGTCGACTACGCCATGTACGACAGCTTCCGCCGCCAGTTCGCCATGGTGCCGAACGAGGGGCTGGTCATTATCGAGCTGTCGACCCTGGGCGGCGATCCTGAGGTGGCGCGGATGATGGGCGAGGACGTGCGGTTTCATACCGAGATCACCCCCGGCCGCCGGCTGGTGTTCCTGGGCAAGGCGGCCATCTATTCGGCGGGTGCCACCTTCATGAGCTTTTTCGCCACCCCGAACCGCTATCTGACGCGTGGCACGCGGCTGATGATTCACGAGCGCAAGATGAACCGGACGCTTCAGGTCCAGGGCCCCCTGACCACCTGCATCGCCTCCATCAAGGCCGTGCTGCACGAGATCGAGCATTCGATCACCATCCAGAACGAGGGGTTCGAGAATCTGGTGCGGGGCTCCCAGATCACGATGGACGAGGTCCTCGAACGCGCGCCGGCGAACTGGTATCTGGAGGCCCAGGAAGCCAAGGCGCTGGGGATCATCCACGGCGTCATCTGATCCCGGACGGCCGCATGATCCTGTATTCCCACCCCTTCTCGTCCTACTGCCAGAAGGCGATCATCGCCCTGTACGAGAACGACACCCCGCACGAGGCGCGGCTGCTGGCGGATGCAGAGTCCATGGCGGCGCTGCAGGCGATCTGGCCGCGCCGGCAGTTTCCGGTGCTGGAGGACGAAGGGCGCGTGATCCCGGAGGCCACCTCGATCATCGAACACCTGGCCGTGCATCATCCGGGGCCGGTGGCGCTGATCCCGTCCGACCCGGCCGCCGCCGTCGAGGTGCGCATGATGGACCGGATCTTCGACAACCACGTGTCCAACGCCCAGCAGCGCATCATCTACAACGCCATTCGCCCCGAGGCCGAGCGCGACACCCGGATCGACAGCGAGGCGCGCACGGCGCTGGACCAGATCTATCCCTGGCTGGATGCCCGCATGGCGGGCCGGGAATGGGCGACGGACTATGGCTTCAGCCTGGCCGACTGTGCGGCGGCACCGGCCCTGTTCTACGCCGACTGGACCCACGCGATCCCCGATGACCTGATCCATCTGAAGGCCTATCGCGCCCGGTTGCTGGCCCGGCCGTCCATGGCGCGGGCGGTGGACGAAGCCCGGCCCTATCGCGACTATTTCCCGCTCGGCGCGCCCGATCGGGACTGATTGAGGAATTTATTCCTTCCTCGGCCTTGCGAGGGCGTTGCGGCGCACTACCTTTCGGACGGTCTTTGACATGTCGAGATGAGCACTGACGGCCCCGGTAGCACCGCGCAGTTTGGCGGTCTGTCCGACACGAGTACCTAACCCATTGAATTTACATACGGCCAATGGCGGTTTGGCGGTTTGGCGGCCTGTTTTTCGACCACCACCGCCACCGATCAACTTGGGCCCGGCTCCCCGTCCCTGAAGCGCCACTTCATGACCAGCACCCCCAGGGCCATGACGAAGGCACAGGCGTTGGAGACCACGATGGGCCAGGCCGAAGTCAGGACGCCGTAGGCGACCCATAGCACGAAACAGGTCACGGTCAGGGAGTAGGTCCGCAAACTGACCGAGGATGCATCCCGCTCCTTCCAGATCTTGATCATCTGGGGCGCGAAACTGACGATGGAACACAGGGCGGCAGCCGTGCCGACCACATTGGCGATCAGGTCGCTCATTTCGTGGACGCCGGCTTGCGGGTCTTGCGTTCGGCTGCCGGGGTCGCAGCCCTGGGCTGGGCTGCCTCAATGTCCTCGGCGCGGACGGCGGGCCTGCCCTTGATCGGCCGGGCCGGCTTGCCCGCCTGAACGTCCAGGCCGCGCTTCTCGACCTCCTCCAGGATCTTGTCGAGCTCGCGCTCGGTCAGGTGCTCGATGCCGATGAACCGCGCGTCGGCCTTCTTCACCGCATAGACCAGCTCATCCAGCTTGGCCTGCATGGCCGCCCCGTCGCGGTTCTGGGTATTCTGAATCAGGAACACCATCAGGAAGGTGATGATCGTCGTGCCGGTGTTGATGACCAGTTGCCAGGTCTCGCTGAACCTGAAGATCGGCCCCGACACCGCCCAGATCAGGACGATCCCCAGACAGGCGATGAAGGTCCATGGCTTGCCCGCGATCTTGGCCGTCAGGGTGGCGAAACGGACGAACAGCTTTTCCATGCGGCCCTAACGGTGCCGCTTGGCGACGGTTCCGGCCCACATCTTCCTTGCGGGAGAAGGACGGGTTCAGGCCGCGTTCGCCGCCCTCATCACCGGCGGAGCCGCCTGATCCAGCCGCTCCATCAGATAGGCCAGGTCATCGCGCGGCGCGTTCGGCCGCTGGGTCAGGAACCGTTCCAGCATCCGCTCGCGGAAGGCCTCGCCCGACGTATCCGCCCCCTCCGCCTGAAGTGCGCGCCAGGTGTCGACCCCGGCCCTATAGGCCTGGAACAGACGCGGCGGCAGTCCCGCCCGGTCGTACAGGGCCTTCAGCCCCAGCGGTCCGGCGTCGTGGATCATCAGCCAGGCCCGCGAATGCGGCGTGGACGTCAGCTCGGCCAGCCCGTGCTCGAACAGGGTCATCTGCCCCCGCGCCAGCGCCCGCAGCAGCAGCGACGCCGTCAGGGCCTTCCTGGCGTTCAGCTGCGCCACGAACCGGGGCAGGTCCTGGCTGGATGCCGCCTGATCGACCAGATCGACGGTGGCCCGTTCCCGCGCAAAGGTCGCCAGCCGGATCGCCGTCTCGGGTGCCACCGCATGACGGCTGACCAGATGCTCGCGCACCGCGTCGCTGGCCAGGGCGATCAGCTTCTCGGTGATGTCCAGCGGCAGGACCTGCCGATAGGCCAGGGCCGCCACGATCTCGGGCGTGTCGCCGAACCGGTCGATCGAGCGCGCCATCGCCCGCTCTGACAGGTCGGCGTTGTCGTTGGACGCCAGGGTCCGCACCGCCTGCTCGCAGCCGTCGACGCTGAGGGCCTCGGCGACGTCGCGCGACACCCTGGGCCGGGCCGCGATCGCGATCTGGCGCACGGCCGATCCCGCCTGGATGATCTCGATCAGGTCCTCGTCGGTGAAGACGGGCGAGAAGCCGATGATGGGCAGGGCGACGCTGTCCACGTCGGCCGCCAGCCGCCGCGCCACGTCATGGGGGATCAGGTCCGACGCCTTCAGCGTCACCGCCATGGAGCGTCGCACCAGTTCGGCCGCGTCATTGGCCAGCACCCTCAGGATTTTCTGCGCCGCCTCGCGGTCCTCGTCGGTCAGTTCGGCCCGGTCGATGGAGCGGCACAGCTTGTGCGCCGCCGCCGCCCGCTCGTCCTCGTCGGTCGCCTTGATCAGGCGACGGATATCCATGTCGGTCAGCCGGGCGCGGAAGGCGGTCATGGACGAACTCGTTTCAGGGAATCGGACGCTGAGGCGTCACCATCAGCCTGCCATGCTTAATGGCCGGTTTACTATCCGCCGCCCGCGCTGAATTCAGGCCGTGTCGGGTCCGGGCGAAAACGCCCCGCCGAAGCCCGACGATTTGCCGTCCTCGCCCTGCCCCAGCAGCATGGCCAGCAGGTTCTGGTTCTGCTTCAGCCGTTCCAGCCGCGCCGCCAGCATGATGTCGCGCTCCTGGTCGGTGGGCGGCGTCCGGGGCGCGCCCGTGACCGCCGCCGGAGCACCGTCGCCCACCGTCTTCTGCAGATTGGCGTGAACCTCGGCCACCGTCGCCGGCCGCCCGTCACGATAGAAGATCGAGCGGTTCGCCTGTGCCGCCTCCGGGAACAGGGCCGCCGCGCTCGATCCCGGACGCGAGCTCATCGCCTCCATCAGCCGCCCCGCGCCTGCGGGCCCCAGGAAGTGCGCCGCATACAGGTCGCCCGCCCCCGGCTCGCGACCGGTCCGTCCGCGTAGATAGGCGGCGTTCGAGGCCGTCAGCTCCGCCGCCATGGTCGATGCGGCCTGCGGATCGAACCTCAGGTCCATGACCACGTTTCGCGCCGAACCCTCGACCCGCCAGCGCCCGTCCGAGCCCCGATGGATCAGGTCGGCATACTGGCCGTATCCGTGCTTGGCGCCGGCCGACTTGACCGTGGCCAGCCAGGTCTGCTCGATGAACTGGAACAGCCCTGCCGCCGACGATGTCCGGGCCTTGGCCGACGGGTTCATCGAACTCTCGCGTCGGGCGGTCTTCATCAGGAAGTCGAAATCCACGCCGGTCGCATGGGACGCGCGCCGGATCGCCGCCTCCACGCCCCCTGCCGATGGAATCGCTCCGACTGTCATAATGGGCGGGAAGCTGACGGATCGTGGTTAACGGAACCTTAATATCGTGCCCCGGTGGCAGGCCTTCCAACTTACCGACGATAAGCTGAAACACCGCCGAAATCCCGCCACAAGCTGCGCGCGAACTTCGATGGTGGCGGGCCGGGGGCGGCTTCCAACGAGGGAGTTACGGCCATGATGATTAGAGCTGCCGGCGGACCGGGATTGATCAGCCCGCTCGACTACGGCGAGCGCAAGGGCTTCCGGTTCAACCGCAACACCTGGATCGCCATCGGGGTGGTGACCCTGGCCCATATCGGCGTCGGGGCGGCCATCTACTACCAGCGGTTCGAGGCCCCGGCCCAGCCGGAGTCCCCTCCCGGCAATCCGATCGACGTCACCATGATGACCCGGCCCCAGCCGCCGGTCGTCGATCCGATCGACGAGCCCAGGCCGGTTCCGCCGAACCTGCCGGTCCACATCTCGCCCATGCCCGTGCCCACCACCATCGAGACGATCGCGGCGATCCCCGGTCCGCGCACCGAATCGAACACCTTCACCATAGCTACTCCTGTGCCGGTGCCGACGCTCGATGCCACGCCGGCGCCGGTCGATCCGCCCCGGCCGCCCGCCGTCATCACCCGCCCCCGCTGGGCCAGCCAGCCCAGCGCAGCCCAGATGGAGCGGGCCTTCCCTCGCCGGGTGCTGACCGACGGCATCCCGGGCACGGCCTCGCTGAACTGCCTGGTCTCGGCCGCCGGAACGCTCAGCAACTGTTCGGTGGCGTCCGAAACGCCGCGCGGCCAGGGCTTCGGCCGCGCGGCCTCCAGCCTGACGCCCTTCTTCCGGATGAGCCCCGGAACCGTGGACGGTCAGGCGATCGACGGTGCCCGCGTCGCCTTCACCGTCCGCTTCGCCGTCAGCGAGTAAGGAACCGTCGGGGATCCAGGGCGGCGGCGTGGGGCGATCCCGCGCCCCCGTCCTGGATTTCGCCTTCGATCGCCTCGGCCACGACCCGGGCGACCAGCGGCCCCAGCAGCCACCCGTTCCGGCGCGGTGCCAGGGCCAGGTAGAGCCCCGGCTCACCGCTCGCCCCCGCCATCGGCAACCCGTCCGGTGTCGCCCCGCGTATACCCACCCGCCATTCGACCGGTCTGGCGACGGGCCGACCGAGAAGCTGCTCGGCCGCCTCGATCAGTTGCCGGCCCGCCGCCGCATCCGGCTCCAGATCCCGTCGTCCCGGCTCCATCGTCGCCCCGATCACCGCTCCCTCGCCCGACGGCGCGACATAGATGCCCAGCCCCCTCAGGACGGCGTCGGTCCGGTCCGGCACCGAACCGATCTGGCCCCGGATCGGCTGGATCCGGGCGATCAGCCGCGCGACCTCGGGCGGCAGGCCCGCCATCGGCTTCGACGCCCCCGTGGCCAGCACCAGGGTCCGCGCCTCGATCTCGCCCTGCCCCGTCGCGACCTTCCAGCCGTTGGCCGTGCGCGCCACCGAACCGACCCAGGCCTTGATGACCGGCCGGGCCAATGCCGACCGCATCGCCGCCAGTGCCGGGCCCGGCTCGATCAGCACATCCGACATGACCGAGACCCGACCCTCGTCGGTGACCGAGCCGGGCTGGATCTCCAACTGCTCGATGGCCTTGTTCATGGCCGTCGTCTGACGTCCGGCCCAGAAGGTCTTCGCCGGGTGGATCGCGATCCCCACACCTTTCGCAAATCCGTCCCAGATCGACCGCGCGTCCCGCATCAGCACGGCGCGCTCGGGTGTGACGCGATCCATGACGGCTTCCAGGATCGGCGCGATCATGCCCGCCGCGACAGACGAGGCGTTGGACACGCCCGTATCCACCACCCGCACGTCATGGCCCCGCCGCGTCAGCTCGACGGCGGTACACAGGCCCAGCACGCCTGCGCCGATGATCAGGATGTCGTTGGGGATGTTGTCGGACTGCGGCACGGGCGGTCCTTCGACCGCCCGCACTCCGATTTCAAGCCGTCAAAGCGTTCTCACGCCGAAACGGCCAGGGCCCCCTCGGCATTCAGCCGCTCGACCAGGGCCTCATGCTGCTTCCACAGGGTCTTCGGCAGGCGGTCGCCGAATTTCTCGTAGAACTCGGGGATCAGCGAGGCCTCCTCGCTCCACACCTGGGCGTCGACATCGAGCAACAGGTGCATATCCGCGTCCGACAGGCTCAGACCCGACAGGTCCAGCGCGTCGGGCGACGGCACCCGACCGACCGGCGTGTCGACCGCGCTGACCTCGCCGTCCAGACGGCCGGCGATCCATTTCAGGACCCGCGCATTGTCGCCGAAGCCCGGCCACACGAACTTGCCGTTCTCGTTCTTGCGGAACCAGTTGACGAAATAGATGCGCGGCAGCCTGGACTTGTCCGTCGCCTTTTCGCCCAGCTTCAGCCAGTGCGCGAAATAGTCGCCCATGTTGTAGCCACAGAAGGGCAGCATCGCGAACGGGTCGCGGCGCAGCTCGCCGATGGCATTCTCGGCCGCCGCCGTGCCTTCGGACGCCACGGTCGAGCCAAGGAACACCCCGTGCTCCCAGTCGAAGGCCTCGGTCACCAGCGGGACGGCCGAGGCGCGGCGTCCGCCGAACAGTATGGCGTCGATCGGCACCCCCTTGGGGTCCTCCCATTCGGGCGCGATCGTCGGGCACTGGGACGCCGGCGAAGCGAAGCGGGCGTTGGGGTGGGCCGCAGGCTCACCGGAGGCGGCGTCATAGGGCACGCCCTTCCAGGTCGTCATCCCCTCGGGCGCTTCGTCCGTCATGCCTTCCCACCAGACGTCGCCGTCAGCGGTCAGGGCGGTGTTGGTGAAGACGGTGTTGGACGCCAATGTGGTCATGGCGTTGGTGTTCGACTGATGGCTGGTCCCCGGCGCGACGCCGAAGAAGCCGGCCTCGGGGTTCACGGCATACAGGCGGCCGTCATCGCCGAAGCGCATCCAGGCGATGTCGTCGCCGACCGTCTCGGCCTTCCAGCCCGGCAGGGTCGGTTGCAGCATGGCCAGGTTGGTCTTGCCGCAGGCGCTGGGGAAGGCGGCGCAGACGTATTTCACCCGGCCCTTGGGATCCGTCAGCTTGAGGATCAGCATATGCTCGGCCAGCCAGCCCTCGTCGCGGGCCATGACCGAGGCGATGCGCAGCGCATAGCATTTCTTGCCCAGCAGGGCGTTGCCGCCGTAACCCGATCCGTAGGACCAGATTTCCCGCGTCTCGGGGAAATGGACGATCCATTTGTCGGCGTTGCACGGCCACGGCACATCGGCCTCGCCCGCCTTCAGCGGCGCGCCCAGGGTGTGGACGGCCGGCACGAACACGCCGTCGTCGCCCAGCACGTCCAGCGCCGCCTTGCCCATCCGGGTCATGATGCCCATCGACACGGCCACATATCCGCTGTCGGTGATCTCGACGCCGAGCGCACTGATCTTGGAGCCCAGCGGGCCCATCGAGAACGGCACGACATACATGGTCCGGCCGATCATGCAGCCGTCGAACAGCCCGCCCAGACGCGCCCGCATCTCGATCGGATCGGCCCAGTTGTTGGTCGGGCCGGCGTCCAGCGCATCCTCGGAACAGATGAAGGTGCGGCTCTCGACCCGCGCCACGTCGCGCGGATCGGACACGGCGTAATAGCTGCCGGGCTTCTTGACCGGGTCCAGCGCCTTCAGCGTGCCCCGGGCAATCAGGTCGGCGAGGATCGCGCTCTTCTCGGCCTCGGACCCGTCGCACCAGTGGACCCGGTCCGGCTTGGTCAGGGCGGCGATCTGCTCGACCCAGGCGATAAGTCGCTTATGGCGCGTGGGGGCCGGAAACAGGCCGGGAATCGCGACCGATTCGATCTCGAGTGCTGACAATCTGGTGCTCCTGAACCATCGGCCGGGCGCTCTTTGAACGGCGCCTCGGATACCCTGAAACGTAACATGACGTGATATTTCAGTTACAAAGACACGTCGGCGGACCTTGCGTCAACCGCCTGCACCCGGGGGATTCCGATGACACCGGTTTCCGCGAACAGACAGCGAGTTTGTGTCGCAGTCGGGCCTCACGCCCGCTAACGAGGACGGCATGAACACCCTCGACCCCGCGATGACCCGATCCGCGACGGCGCTGCATTCCCCCGCCGCCGAGCGGAACGCCGCCGCCATCCTCGCCGTCCTGCGCACCCATCTGCCCGCGCGGGGCCGGGTGCTGGAGATTGCCTCGGGCACGGGCCAGCATGCCCTCGCCTTCGCCAGTGCCCTGCCCGACATCGACTGGACCCCCACCGACCCCAGCGAAGACGCCCGCGCCAGCATCGCCGCCCATGCCGCCTCCGGCCCGCCGAACCTCAGGGACCCGCTACCGCTTGAGGCCGCCGACCTTGGGACCTGGCCGCCCGGCCCCCTGGACGCCGTCGTCTGCATCAACATGATCCACATCAGCCCCTGGGCCGCGACCGAAGGCCTCATGTCCGGGGCCGGCGCGGTGCTCGCCAATCCCGGCGGCCTGCTCGTCCTGTACGGTCCCTATGTCGAAGCGGACGTCCCCCTCGCCCCTTCCAATGCCGCCTTCGATGCCGACCTGAAGGCCCGCGACCCCGCTTGGGGACTGCGCGACCGGGACACCGTCGTCGGCCTGGCGAAATCGCACGGCCTGCACCTGACCCGCCGGGTCCCGATGCCCGCCAACAACATCATGCTGCTGTTCCGCCGCGCCTGAGCTATAGCGGACTGAATGACACCGGAGGACATCCCCATGAAAGCCGCCCTGATCGCCACCCTCGCCTTGGTCACCACCACCACGGCCACCCAGGCCCAGACCCCGCCCGCCTACGGTGAGCCGATCCGTCTCGAACTGGCCCAGGCCCTGATCGATCGCGCGGTCGAAGCCGCCGCTGCCCGCAATTTCCGCATGGCCGTCGCCGTCGTGGAACCGTCCGGGGAACTGGTCGCCTTCGTGCGCATGGACGACACCCAGTACGGCTCGATCTTCGTCGCGCAGAAGAAGGCCGCGACCTCCGCCCGCTACCGCCTCTCCACCCTGACGATGGAGGAGCGCACCCTGGCCGGCCGGACCGTCAGCCTGGCCAATGAGGACGCCCTGCCGATCGCCGGCGGCCTGCCCATCGTGGTGGACGGCCGGATCGTCGGTGCCATCGGTGTCTCGGGTGCCTCGGCCGCCGAGGACAACGAGATCGCCCTGGCCGCGCTCGCTCCCCGCGCGGACTGACCGGCACGCCGTTCGCAACCGTCAGGGATCGTCACTCGCGCCTGCGGCCCTGTCGGTTCAGCTTCGGGCTCCACGGGGGACCCGACGATGCCGAACCGAACCATCCACTGGGGCCTGATCACCCTGATCGCCGCAACTCTCGCAGCCGGTTCCGGGGCCCTGGCGCAGGACGGCCCGCGATCCGGCGGATGCGCGCCGTCCGACACGGCCTGTCGCCTCGACGGACTGGAGCGTCGCCTCGACTATCTGATCGACCTTATGGAGCGCCAGCGGCCGGATCGTCAGGGCGGCGGACGTTTCGGGCGGGCCATCGACATCCCCGTCAACCGGTCCTGCGGCGGCGGCTCCGACGGGTGTTCGACCCTTGCCGCCCGCCTGTGCAGCCAGGGCGGCTTCGCGCGCGGTGTCCCCGCCGAGACCATCCTCGGCACGTTCGGCGACACCACCCTGGTGCGCGCCACCTGCATGGATTGAGGGCCGGGCATTGACCTGATGGTCTGCGCGCGCGAGGGCAGGCCATGGCCCTGACCCGCACCTATGACGGCGACGAACCCGTCCGCCTGAACAAATTCATGGGCCAGTCCGGCCTGAGTTCCCGGCGCGAGGCCGACGCCCTGATCGCCGACGGCCTGATTTCGATCGACGGCGTGGTCGTGACCGACGCCGGCCGCAAGATCGAGCCCGGCCAGACCCTGACCCTGGCCGACCGCGCGACCGAGGCCCTGGCCGCCGGCATGACCATCCTGCTGCACAAGCCGACCGGCTTCGTCTCCGGTCAGCCCGAGCCGGACAAGACCCCCGCCGTCACCCTGATCCACGAAGCCAACCAAATCGGCGGCGGTCCGGTCCCGGACGAGAACGCCTCCCTGCCACCCATCGGCCGGCTGGACGAAGACTCGCGCGGTCTGCTGATCCTGTCGACCGACGGCGTCGTGGCCAAGGCCGTGATCGGTCCCGAAAGCGAGCTCGACAAGGAATACCTGGTCCGCGTCTCCGGCGACGTCACCGAACAGAAGCTCAAGACCCTCCGCTACGGCCTGCGCCTCGACGGCCGCCAGCTCAAACCCGCCCGCGTCAGCCGGATGGAGCAGCAACGTCTGAAATTCATCCTGCGCGAGGGCCGCAACCGCCAGATCCGCCGCATGTGCGAGATGGTCGATCTGGAAGTCACCGACCTCATCCGCATCCGCATCGGCCCCATCCGCCTCGACGGCCTCGAAGAAGGCCGTTGGCGTCACGCGACGCCGGAGGAACGCGCCGCGCTGGTGGGGTGAAGATGGATTCGACAGGCCGGTGCCCCCGATCCTCGCCCCGGCCGCGTTGAACCCCTATCTTCCCGACTCACATGCCCATCCGCCGCCTCCCGCCCGAGACCGTCAACCGCATCGCCGCCGGCGAGGTGGTCGAACGCCCGGCCAGCGCCATCAAGGAACTGGTCGAGAATGCGCTGGACGCCGGTGCCACCCGCATCGAGATCCAGGCCGACGGCGGCGGTCTCTCGCGCATCCTGATCGCCGACGACGGCCACGGCATGGCCCCGGACCAGCTGGCCCTCGCCGTCGAACGCCATGCGACGTCGAAGCTCGAACCCGACGACGCCGGCGACGTGGACCTGCTGCGCATCTCGACCCTCGGCTTCCGGGGCGAGGCCCTGCCCTCGATCGGCTCGGTCGCCCGCCTGACCATCACCAGCCGCTCCCCCGGTGGCGATGCGAATCAGATCACGGTCGAGGGCGGCGATCAGCGCGCGATAGCCCCCGCCGCCTTCCCCGGCCCCCACGGCGCCCGCGTCGAGGTCCGCGACCTGTTCTACGCCACGCCCGCCCGGCTGAAGTTCATGAAGTCGGAACGGTCCGAGGCCATGGCCATCTCCGACGAGATCAAGCGCCAGGCCATGGCGCATGAGGCCGTCGCCTTCACCCTCGACCTCGACGGCCGGACCACGCTTCGCCTGCCCGCCGAACACCCGGGCGACGAAGGCCGCCTCAAACGCCTCGCCGCCCTGCTGGGCCGCGACTTCGAGGCCAACGCCCTGCTGATCGATCAGGCGCGGGACAATGTCCGGCTGACCGGCTACGCGGGCCTGCCGACCTACAGTCGGGGCAATGCCGCCCACCAGTATCTGTTCGTCAACGGCCGCCCGGTGAAGGACCGCCTGCTGCAAGGGGCCCTGCGCGGCGCCTATGCCGACTTCCTCGCCCGCGACCGGCACCCGGCGGCGGTCCTGTTCCTCGACATCGACCCGCTCCATGTCGACGTGAACGTCCATCCGGCCAAGGCCGAGGTGCGGTTCCGCGACCCGGCCCTGGTGCGCGGCCTGATCGTCGGGGCCCTGAGACACGCCCTCGCCGCCGCCGGACACCGCGCCTCGACCACGGTCGCCGCCGATGCGCTTGCGGGGTTCACGCCCCATACCGGCTTCACGAGGTTCGAGGGGTCAGGGGTGAGGGGCGAGAGTCCGGGCGGCAGCGCCAGCGGCTGGTCCGGCTGGCAGGCCTGGGCGGCACCCGCCACCGCGAACGCCCAGATCATTCCCGGCCTCAATGAACATAGCGCCCGCGTCGAACCCGGCTTCGACGCCCTCGCCCCTCACCCCTCGCCCCTCGCCCCTTCAGACATCGACCACCCCCTCGGCGCCGCCCGCGCCCAGGTCCACGGCACCTATATCGTCGCCCAGACCCGCGACGGCATCGTCGTGGTCGATCAGCACGCCGCCCACGAACGGCTCGTCTACGAGAAGATGAAGGCCCAGATGGCCGCCGGATCCGTCGCCCGTCAGGCCCTGCTGACACCCGAGGTCGTCGAGCTCGACCCGTCCGAGGCCGACCGAGTCGCCTCGCGCGCCGACGAACTCGCCGAACTGGGCCTTATCGTCGAGGCCTTCGGCGCCGGTGCCGTCCTGGTCCGCGAGACCCCCGCCCTGCTCGGCGACACAGACGTGCAAGGGTTGATCCGCGACATCGCCGACGACCTGGCCGAACACGGCGCAGCGCTTGCCCTGTCCGAACGTCTGGCCGAGGTCTGCGGCACTATGGCCTGCCACGGCTCGGTCCGCGCCGGCCGCGTCCTCTCCGCCCCCGAGATGAACGCCCTGCTGCGCCAGATGGAAGCCACCCCCTACTCCGGCCAATGCAACCACGGCCGCCCCACCTATGTGGAGCTCAAGCTGGGGGATCTGGAAAAGCTGTTCGGGAGACGATGACCCCTCTCCCTCCCTTTCGGGGGAGGGTGGTCGAAGCGCAGCGAAGACCGGGTGGGAAGGGCAAGGCGAGTTCCGCGCCGTTGTGCCTTGCCGCCCCCACCCGGCGCACCGCGCCTGCCCTCCCCCGAGGGGGAGGGAGAAGCGTCAGGTCACCCTCAAGAACAGCACCCGCGCCGCGCCATAGTCCCGCGCATCCAGCCGCTCATACCCCGGCGTCTCGATCTCCGGCTCGCCCGACCCCCGCTCGAACACCACGATCGCGCCGGGCTTCAGCCAACCTCCCTCGACCAGACCGGCCAAGGCTTGCTCCCCCAGCCCCTTGCCATAGGGCGGATCCAGGAACGCCAGATCGAACGCCTCGCCATCCGAACCCGGCCGGAGCCCCAGGTCGGTCGCGCTGCGCCGATGCACCCGCACCCGACCGAGAAGGCCATAGGCGTCGGCGTTCTCGCGTATGACGCCCCGCGCCGCCTCGTCGGTCTCGACGAACAGGCCGAAGGTCGCCCCCCGGCTCATCGCCTCGAACCCCAATGCCCCCGATCCGGCGAACAGGTCGATGACCCGGATCCCGGACAGGCCCGGCGCCCAGGCCGCGTGTTCCAGCACGTTGAACACCGCCTGCCGCGCCCGATCCGAGGTCGGCCGCGTGCCCTGCCCCTCGGGCGCGAGGATGCTCCGGCCGCGCAGGGTTCCCGCCACGATCCGCATGGGTCAGCCGTCCGAGCGGGGTCCGCGCGGACCGCCGGGCTTGCCGCCGCCGGGCTTCATCCCCGACCGCCCCGAGGGCCGGGCCGGGCCGGAGCCTGTGGTGCGCGGCTTGAACTCACGTTTCGCGCCATCCCGCGCCGGCTTGTCATCCCGCGCCCAGGTCGAGGACTTGGGCCCGATAATCTTGTCCTCGCGCGGCTTGAACGGGCGCTTGGGCCGGTCATCCGCAGGCGCTTCGCCGTCCGGGCGGGCCCGGGGCGTGAAGGTCTTCTTGGGATGCTCGAACTTGGGCCCGGCCTTGGCCCAGCCGGCTTTCTTGGGCGGGCGGTTGGCGCGCTCGGTCGCCTGGGCCGTCGCCGTGCCGGCCGCACGGACCCGGCTGGGCTTCCTCGACGGATCGGAGATAGCCGAGCCGGACTTTCCGGTGACCAGCGGCATCCCGCCCCGACGACCGGGCACGGGCGCAGGCGTCTGGACCGCATTGCCCTCGGGCAGGTTCTCGGGCCGGATATGTTCGCCCAGCAGCTCACGGATCACGCGGGGGCCGACTTCCTCGACCGCACCGACCGGCAGCGTCCCCAGCTGGAACGGCCCATAGGCCAGTCGGATCAGCCGGTTGACCGTCAGGCCGATCGACTCCAGCACCTTCCTGACCTCGCGGTTCTTGCCCTCGCTGATCTGGACGCTGATCCACAGATTGGCGGACTGCAGCCCGTCCTCGTTGGTCTTGGCCTTGTCGATGGTGGCCAGGACCGGCCCATAGCGTTCGCCGTCGACCGTGACGCCGTCCTTCAGCGTATCCAGATCGGCCTGGGTGATCCGGCCCCGCGCCCGCGCCCGGTACTGACGCACCAGGGCCGTCGCCGGCAACTCCAGCGCCCGCGACAACTCCCCATCGTTGGTCAGCAGCAGCAGGCCCTCGGTATTGATGTCCAGCCGCCCGACGGACATCACCCGCGGCAACCCGGCCGGCAGGCTGTCGAACACGGTCGGCCGCCCGCCCGGATCGTTGTGCGAGGTCAGCAGCCCGACGGGCTTGTTGTAGCGCCACACCCGCGTGGCCTGCACCGCCGCGATCGGCTTGCCGTCCACGGTGATGACGTCGTCGCGCGTCACCAGGGTCGCCGGCGTGTCCAGGATGCGGCCGTTGACCGCCACCTTGCCCAGGCCGATCAGCCGCTCGACCTCGCGCCGCGACGCGATCCCGGCGCGGGCCATGGCCTTGGCGATCCGCTCGCTGCGCTTGGGCTCCTCCGGCGTCTTGGCGGCGAACTTGCCGCCCGGCTTGTCGGCCCCCGGTCTGTCGGAGCGCGGCGAGGCCTTGGCGTCGTCGGAGTAGCGCTTGCCCTTGATCGGCTTCTCCGGCCGCGCGCCCTTGTCGGCGGCATAGGATCGCCCCGTACCGGCACCGGGCCGGGCCTGCGCGCCGCGCGTGGTCTTGCCCTCGCTGGCGGTGAAGGCAGCGCTCGCCGAGCCGGGACGCGCGGCCCCGCTTTTCGGGCGATCGCCGGGCTTGTGCGGACGCAGCCCTTGACTGGGGCTGGGCTTCTTGTCGTTGTCGTCGGGATGGCGGGCCATGATGAGCGGTTCATGCGCATGGCGATGGCCTTGGCGCAAGCGGCGGCGGACGCAGGCGAGGTTCCTGTCGGCTGCGTGATCGTCGACGAGACCACCGGCGAGGTGGTGTCACAGGGTGCCAACGGCCCCGTCGGGTCCTGCGATCCCACGGCCCACGCCGAGATCGTCGCCCTGCGCCGGGCGGCCCAGGCCACCGCAAACTACCGCCTCACCGGCCTGACACTCTATGTAACGCTGGAGCCCTGCGCCATGTGCGCCGGGGCCATCAGCCACGCCCGAATCGGCCGCGTCGTCTGGGCCGCCGACGACGCAAAGGGCGGCGCCGTCGTCCACGGCCCCCGCCTGTTCGAGCAACCGACCTGCCACTGGCGGCCCCAGGTCGAGGGCGGACTGCTGGCCGAGGAGTCTGCGACGGCCCTTCGCGACTTCTTCCGCGCCCGTCGCGCCGGAACAGCAAGGCTTGCCGAACGTTGACCGCGCCATGACCCTTCGCCTCATTCTCGCCGGCGCGCTCGCCGTCCCCGTCCTCGCCGGCTGCGGCCCCGACCAGAGCGAGGCCCCCACCGACAGCGCCGCCGTCGAGGCCCGCGCCATCGAGGCCCAGACGACGCGTCGCCGCACGGGCGCAGAGATCCAGGAGCGGGCCATGAGCCGCGTCATCCGCACCGTCTATCTGTGCGAGAACGGAGAGCGACTGTCGGTCGACTTCGACAACCCCCGCTCCATGGCGACTGTCCGCAACGCGCGCGGCGAGGCCATCGACCTGTTCCAGGAACGCACCGCCGACGGCCTCTGGTACAAGGCCAGCGCCTATGAACTGCGCGGCAAGGGCCTGATGGCGACCTGGACCGCCGACGGCGCCCCAGCCACCACCTGCCGCGCGGTGGACTGAGCCCTCAGCCGAACGCCGCCAGACGCCGGTCCAGCCGGTCGCGGACCTCGGGCCAGTCCTCGTCAAGGACAGCGAACAGGGCCGTGTCGCGGATCCGTCCCGTCCAGGTGATCTTGTGCTTACGCAACACGCCCTCGTCCCGGGCCCCCAGCTTGCGGATCGCGGCCTGGCTTTGGGGATTGATCGCGTCCGTCAGGATCTCGACCCGCACCGCTCCGGCGTCGAACGCATGGCCGAGCAACAGGCGCTTGCAGGCCGGATTGATCGCCCCGCCGCGCGCCTCGGGCCGATAGAAGGTCGCCCCGATCTCGCAGCGACGGTGCTCGGGCTTGATCTCGTACAGACTGGTCGTGCCGACGATCACGTCATCAGACGCCCGACGCACGGCCCAGGCGACCTTGGTGCCCTTCTCCATGTCGATCAGAGCCGAGTCGAAGAAGGCGTCGAACCGTTCGCCACAGGCGCTGCCCACCATCAGAGCCCATGCCTCGGGATCACAGTTCAGCGCCGCCCGCAAAGGCTCCCGAAGCACGTCCGATAGGGGCTCCAGACGGACGACGTGTCCGTCCTCGAGGCCCTGGACCGCGATCTTCACGCCGCGCCCTGCTCGCGCAGGAAGGCTGTCAGGTCGGCCGCATCCACCGTCTTCTCGACGAAGGCGTCGCCGATCGACCGGGCCAGCACCAGCGTCACCCGCCCGCCCTCGGCCTTCTTGTCCCCCGCCATCCGGGCCAGCAGGGCCTCGGCCTCGAACGCGCCCGCCTGTTCCAGCCGCGTCGGCAGCCCCGCCGCCGCGACCACCGTCTCGACCCGCGCGACGTCCTCGCCCGCGCACAGCCCCGCCCGCGCCGAATACCGGAACGCCAGCACGCACCCCAGCGCCACCGCCTCGCCGTGCGCCAGCGCCGCCTCCTCAAAGCCCAGTTCGGCCTCGACCGCATGGCCAAATGTGTGCCCCAGGTTCAGCAGCGCCCGCCGTCCCGATTCACGCTCGTCCTCGCCGACGATGGCGCTCTTGATCTCGACCGAGCGGATCACCGCCCGCTCCAGCGCCGCCGGATCGCCCGTCGCCCCGCCTGCCCCTTCGCCCGCCAGCCAGTCGAAGAAGTCCGCGTCGCAGATCAGCCCGTGCTTCAGCACCTCGGCCCACCCCGACCTCAACTGCACCGGTGGCAGGGTGCCCAGCACATCGATGTCGGCCAGCACCAACCTGGGCTGGTGAAACGCCCCGACCAGGTTCTTGCCGCGCGGCGTGTCGATCGCCGTCTTTCCGCCTACGGACGAATCCACCTGGGCCAGCAGGGTCGTCGGCACCTGCACGAAGTCGATGCCGCGCATGTAGAGCGCCGCCGCCAGCCCCGCGAGATCGCCCACGACCCCGCCGCCCAGCGCGACCACCACGTCCTTGCGATCCAGCCCGATGGCCAGCAGGGCGTCCAGCACCCGCTCCAGCTCGGCGAAGGACTTCGACCCCTCGCCCGGCGGCACGGTCACCATCTGCGTGGCCACCCCCGCCGCCTCCAGTGAGGCCGTCAACGCCGGGCCGTGCAAGGCCGCCACCGTCTCGTCGCTGACGATCACCGTGCGTCCCCGCGCGAACGGCGCGATCCGGCCGCCCGCCTGCGCCAGCAGCCCGCGCCCAACCACCACCTCATAGGGCGCGAAACCTGCCCCACCGACCCGGATCGCGGTCATGCCGAGGTCTCCGTCGTCTGCCGGTACTGTTCCAGCGCCCTGATGATCGCCTCCACCGCCTCGGCATGGGCCCCGCCGCCGACGTCGACGGTCACATGGGCCTCGCCATAGACGGGGTAACGGACCTGGGCCATTTCGGACAGTGCCTCATAGGCGTCCTTGCCGCGCAGCAATGGACGGGTGTCGCGCCGCTGCACCCGCGCCGCCACGACCTTCAGATCGGCCCTCAGCCACACCATGGTCGCCCGGTCCTTGAGCAACGCCCGCGTCTCGTCATTCAGCACCGCCCCGCCCCCGGTCGCCAGCACGATCGGCGGCCCCTCCAGCAGACGTCGCATCACCCGTGCCTCGCCCTCGCGAAACGCCGTCTCGCCCATGGTCGCAAAGATCTCGGACACCGACATCCCCGCCGCCTGTTCGATCTCGTCGTCGCCGTCGGCGAAGGGCAGCCCCAGCCGCGCCGCCAGACGTCTGCCCACGGTCGATTTCCCCACGCCCATCAACCCGACCAGGGCTATGGTGCGGCTCTGCAACAACTGGGATTCGGCGGAGAGAGGCATGACGGATCAACCCTCTACACGATGCGCCAGCGCTCGCCAGAGCCTGAAAACCTGCGCCGTGCCATGAGCGGCCCTGTCAGTTCGCCCCAGGTCGAGGCCTTCCTGGAGATGATGGCGGTCGAGCGCGACGCCTCGCCCCACACCCTGTCGGCCTATGCCCGCGACCTCGCCGATGCGGAAGCCACCCTGCCCCCCGGCGGCCTGCTCAAGGCCGACGAGGCCGCGATCGAGGCCTGGTTCGCCTCCCTGTCCACGCGCGGCCTGTCGGCGGCGACGGCGGCGCGCAGGCGTTCGGCCGTGCGCCAGTTCTACCGGTTCGCCCTGGGCGAAGGCTGGCGCACCGACGATCCATCGCGCCGCATCGACGCCCCGAAACAGGGCCGCCCCCTGCCCCGCACCCTGTCGCGCGAGGAGGTCGAACGGCTGCTGGCCGCCTCCGCCGCGCGCGAGGACGGAGGCCGGGAGCGCATGCTGGCCCTGGTCGAGATGGCCTATGCCTCGGGCCTGCGCGTCTCCGAACTGCTGGCCTTGAAGGTCGAGGCCGTGCGCCGCGACCCCGCCTGGCTGATCGTCCGGGGCAAGGGCGGCAAGGAACGCCTCGCCCCACTGAACACGGCGGCGCGCGAGGCCATCACCGCCTGGCTGGCGATCCGCGAGGCGCGTCGCCCAACTTCTAAATCCGGCGCGAAGGCCCCCGACAGCCCCTGGCTGTTCCCGTCACGCGGCGCATCCGGCCACCTGACCCCCCGCCGCTTCGCCCAGATGCTGGATCAGGCCGCCATCGACGCGAACATCGACCCCGCCCGCGTCAGCCCCCACGTCCTGCGCCACGCCTTCGCCACCCATCTGCTGGAGGGCGGCGCCGACCTCCGCGTCGTCCAGACCCTCCTAGGCCACGCCGACAT
>NZ_JBIIAY010000128.1:0-8851 GCF_044239655.1 Brevundimonas sp. | reverse complement strand
GAACGGCGCCAGGTCGAAAGCCTCGAGATTTCGGCAATCCCTTGCAGGGCAAGGGATTGGGTTGCTGAAGTTTGATACCTGGGGCCGCCCTCACCCTTTCGGTCGGCGCATCGCTACGCTCTGCGAGCCTTGAGGCCTCTGCCGCCGGGACAGGGAACGCCGCCCGGCGTCCCGGGCAAAAGGCGAAACGGCGGCCCGAAGGGGGCAATCCCCGGGCCGCCGTCATTTTATCCGGCGTCTCTCCAAACGCCGGAATCCGCGTCAGGTCGGGGCTACCAGACCTTGTAGTTCAGGCCGACGAAGAAGCGGCGGCCGTAGGGGTCGAAGTTGGAATACAGGGTGGTGCCCAGGAAGGGTGCCTGTTCGGCGTCGAAGGCGTTGACCACACCGGCGCGCAGCGACAGGTCGTCCATCACGTTCCAGCGCACGGTGAAGTCGTTCCGCACGAAGTTGCCGGTGTCCAGCTCGTCCTGCTGACGCGAGTCGGCGTTGTTGATGAAGTCGCGCGAGTAGACGACGTTCTGGGCCGATTGCCAGTCGGCGGTCCAGTTGACGCTCCAGGTGTCGTTCGGCGTCCAGGTCAGCGACGAGGTGAAGCGGACACGCGGGTAGAAGGGCGTGCCGGCCAGTTCGTCGTAATCGGAGGCGTCCGACTCGTTCAGGTACTGCTGCTGGGTGATCAGCCACAGGCCGCCGATCGAATAGTCGAAGCGACCGAAGCTGCGGCCGAACATCTCTTCGGTGTCGAGGCTGTAGCGGGCGGTGAAGTCCAGGCCGCGCGTCTTGAGCGAGGCGTAGTTGAACGACCGCTGGATGAAGCCGCCGATCGGGTCACCGGCGGGCGCGCCGACGCCGAACGGGATGTTCGGATTGTTGCGGAAGATGGTCGAGCAGGCGTCGGTGTTCAGCGTCGGCCCGTTGACGCAGTTGGCCGCCGCCGTATCGGCCGAGACCGAGGCGATCACGTCGTCGATGGTGATCTCGTAGTAGTCGAGCACCAGGCTGAAGTTGGGGATGAAGCGCGGACGCAGCACGGTGGAGAAGGTGAAGCTGTCCGACTGTTCCGGCCGCAGGTTGGGGTTGCCGCCGGTGACGCCCGAGATGCCCGAGGTGTAGTTCGGACGGAAGTCGTCGAGGTTGGTCGCCGTGGCCCCCGCGAAGTCGAAGGTGCGACCCTGGGCGGCGGCCAGCGCCGTACAGTTGGTGATCCGGTTCTGGCGGGTCGCCGCATCCGACACGGCCGCGATGTTGGCGGTGGTGCAGGGGTCGACGATGCCGTTGGCGAAGGTCTGGCTGTTGGGGGCGAAATTCTCGGCCAGGTCGGGGACGCGGATCGAGGTGTTGTAGCTGGTCTTTAAGGTGATGTCCTGGATCGGACGATAGATCAGGTTGACGCCGTAGACATCCGATCCGCCGACGGTCGAATAGTCGGCGTAGCGGTAGGAACCGCTGAGCTCGGCATATTCACCCAGGATGCTGTCGCGGAACAGCGGGATGGACAGTTCGGCGAAGACTTCCTGGCTGTCGTAGCTGACTTCGGGGAAGTCCGGGCCGGTGTTGAGGAACAGCAGGCGGCCGTCGGTGTCGCGGTCGCGACCGGTCGCCTCGGTGGTTTCCTTGCGGTATTCGCCGCCCAGGGCCACGCCGATCGGACCGGCGCCCCAGAAGTCCCACAGGCTGCCCGAGATCGAGCCGATGGCCTGATGCTGTTCATTGCGCTCGGTGATGCCGACGGTGGCGTCGATGTAGTTGAGCGCTTCCTGGCTCTGGTTGCCCTTGCCGAAGACGTTCAGCGGGGCGCAGGCGGCGATGGCGTCGCGGCCGTACTGGGTGTCACGCAGATCACCACCACGCTGATAGTCGAACAGGTTGCCGCTGGCGACATTCTGCTTGTTCAGAAGCTGGGCGCGGCAGACGATCTGTCCCGGCGTGCCGTTGACGATGCCGGCGGTGTCGACGACCGAGTCGATGGCCAGGGCGAAACGCTGGCCGTCGACGCCGCGTTCGATGTTCTCGACCTCGACCTGACCGTAGGTATAGCCCAGGTCGATGCTGATATCCTTGACGAAGGCGAACTGGTCGAACTCGCCGCGCACGCCGGCGACGTAGCGTTGCAGGACGCGGCTGTTGTCCTGGGTGCGGTCAGGGCCGAACATCGAGTGACGCGCGTTCTGGACGATGAAGGGCGTGCCCGCGGCACCCGCTGCGGTCGCGGTCGGCGCGCCGTAGGGGGTCACCAGGTTGGTGCGGATCGCGTCCTTCACGTTCTGGGGCAGGAAGGCGTTGTCGGTCCAGCGCAGGTCGAAGTTGTTGACCGCATAGATCGGGTTCACTTCGTTCGCGGCGTAGGAGTTGACCAGGTCGATGTCGAAGAAGGTCGGCTGGGCCAGGTCGAAGGTGTCTTCGGTGACGTATTTGGCCTCGGCATAGGCGGTGATGGCGTCCGTCAGCTTGAAGGTGCCGCCGACCTGGTAGCGCTGCGATTCCGATGAGGGCACGCGCGAGCCGGTCGAGAACTCGGCCGGGTTCTCGCCGTCGCCGCCGAGGTTGTAGGGGCGGTTGGCACCGGTCTCGCCGACGCGCTGACCGAAGTCGGCGAGGCGGGCGGTCGTGCCGTCATACCAGAAGGTCTTGCCCGGGGTGACGCCGAAGCAGTTGGCGGCGTAGCTGAAGTTGCCGGGGGTATTGCCGCCGGGGAAGCAGTTCTCGAACGGGACGTTGGGGTTGGTCAGGTCGCTGGGCTGCTGGACGTTGGCCAGGGTGGTCTGGCCCCACCGGGGACGGTCGATGCGGTTCACTTCGGTGAACAGGCGGGCGTCCAGGTTGGTGTCGTCGGGGCGGTTGGTCGGGTCGGCGTCGATGCCGATGCGGACGGGCGCGCGGCGCAGCCAGTCGATGTCGAGCGAGGTGACCTCGTCGACCTTTTCGTACTCGGCGTGGGCGTAGAGGTTCAGGCGGTCGTCGAAGAAATTCTTGCCGATCAGGGCCGAGATGCGGCGGTTGGCTTGGCCGTCCTCGTTGATCATGCCGTAGCTGGCGTCGACCTCCAGACCCTCGAAATCCTTGCGCAGGATGAAGTTGAGCACGCCCGAGACGGCGTCGGCGCCGTAGACCGAGGCGGCGCCGCCGGTGACGATCTCGATGTTCTCGATCAGCAGACGGGGGATGGTGTCGATGTCGACCGACAGCTGGCCGCCGCTGGAGCCGACGTGACGACGTCCGTCGACGAGGGTCAGGGTGCGGTTGGAGCCCAGCGAGCGCAGGTTCGGCAGCGACAGACCGCCGTCGCCCAGGCCCGAACCGGTCGTGTCGGACGGCACCACAGAGTTCGACAGGGCCGGGATGGTGGCCAGATAGTCGATCACCGTCGACTGGCCGGTGGTTAGGAGCTGGTCCTGGGACACCTGGATCAGCGGGGTGGGGGAGTTGGTCGCGTCGCGACGGATGCGCGAACCGGTGACGACGATCTCGCCAAGTTCCTGGTCCTGGGCGTCGGCGGCGACGGGGGCGGTCGAGACGGGTTCGGACGTCTGGGCGAGGACCGGCGCGGCGAAGGACGCAAGCGCAGCCGTAAGGATGGTCGAGGCAAGAAGGTGTGAGCGCATAACAACCGTTTCTGAAAAAATACAGTCCAGCTTGTCCGCGCGGGTGACGCAGAGATGCCGATTTGCGGACACAAAGATTTCAGTTCAGAGACAGGTCAAGCGTTGCCATGGCCGATAGTTGAAAGATTTCATGGTTACTTCAGAAAGCGTGATTTCGTCGTCATGGTGACGAAGAAAGAGCAGCGATGCTGAATATTTCGTCGTTTTATGGGGAACGGGAAGCATGGCTAGGTGTTCTCAACCTCGTTTATCCGGGGCAAGCCCGGCCCCAAAGATCGCGGTGGCTGGCACCGGCCAATGCCCGGGTCGTACCTCGCGTCAGGGTGGGGACAGGGCGGTCGTGATCGGATAAGGCGGCGATCACATGTCGATCCTGCACCCTAAACGACGCCGCGCGGCCATCGCCTTCATCTTCGTGACGGCGGTGCTGGACATCCTGGCCATGGGGCTGGTGATCCCGGTGCTGCCTGCGCTGATCGAGGAGTTCGCGGGGTCGGGGGCCTCGGCGGGGATCTGGAACGGGGCGTTCGTGGCCATGTGGGCGGGGATGCAGTTCCTGGCCTCGCCGGTGATCGGGTCGCTGTCGGACCGGTATGGGCGCAGGCCCGTGATCCTGATTTCGTGCGCCGGGCTGTCGATCGACTGGCTGCTGATGGCGCTGGCACCCAACCTGTGGTGGCTGGCGGTGGGGCGGCTGCTGGGCGGAGTGACCTCGTCCAGCTTCACCGCCATCTATGCCTACATGGCCGACATCACCGCGCCGGAGGACCGGGCGCGGGCGTACGGTTTGATCGGGGCGGCGTTCTCGGGCGGCTTCGTGCTCGGGCCGGTGGTCGGCGGTTTCCTGGGCGAACTGGGGCCCCGGGCGCCGTTCTGGGCGGCGGCGGTGCTGTCGGGGGCGGCCTTCCTCTACGGGCTGTTCGTCCTGCCCGAGAGCCTGGCGCCCGAGAACCGGACGGCCTTCAGCTGGCGGCGGGCCAATCCGCTGGGGGCCATGATACTGCTGCGCCGGCACGTGGAGCTGACGGGTTTGGCGGCCGTGAACTTCCTGCTGTATTTTTCGCACCACGTGTTTTCGGCGGTGTTCGTGCTCTACGCCATGCACCGGTACGGCTGGGGGCCGCGCGAGGTCGGGCTGTTGCTGGCGGGCGTCGGGGCCATCGACATGGTGGTGCAGGGTCTGGTCGTGGGGCCGGTGACGAAGCGACTCGGCGACCGGCGGACCATGCTGGTGGGGCTAGGGTTCGGGGCGGTCGGGATCGCCATGATGGGGTGGGCGCCGACGGGATGGATGTTCGCCCTGGCCATGCTGCCTAACAGCCTGTGGGGGCTGGCCATGCCGACGCTGCAGGCGCTGATGACGCGCCAGGTCGGGGACGACGAACAGGGCCAGTTGCAGGGGGCGAACAACAGCGTGGCCTCGATCGCCGGGGTGATGTCGCCGCTGTTCTTCGGCTGGATCTATTCGGTGTCGATCGGACAGGGCGCGTGGATTCCGCATCCAGGCATGGCCTTCTTCATGGCTGCCGTGGTGCTGGCGTTGGCGGGCGTCGTGGGGTGGCGGGTCGGGCGCAAGGCCGAGCTTTCGCACGGCACCGGTTAGGGCTATCACGGCGCCGTGAACGCCGGGGCCCCTCAGAGATTTGACGTGCTGGATGCACTGCGCGGACTGTGCGCGGTGCTGGTGGTGTTCTTCCACATGCCGGTGGCGAGCCATTTCCACGCCCTGCCGCTGACCCGGCACGGGTATCTGTTCGTCGACTTCTTCTTCGTGCTGTCGGGCTTTGTGATTGCGCATGCCTATGGCGCGCGGCTGGGGCGGGTCGCCGATCTGTGGCCGTTCCTGGTCAAGCGGATGGGCCGGGTCTGGCCCCTGCATGCGGTGATGCTGGCGGCGTTCGTGGGGCTGGAGCTATGCCGGCTGTGGTTCAACATCGACGCGGCGACGCCGTTCGTGCGGGACCGGTCGGTGGAGGCGATCTTCACCAACCTGGCGCTGATCCAGGCCTTCAACATTCACGACTACCAGACCTGGAACGGGCCGGCGTGGAGCATCTCGGTCGAGATGGGCGCCTATGTGCTGTTCGCCGTGCTGATGGTGATCGCGCGCCGACGGTTCGTGCCGATCAGCCTGGCGATCATCGTGGTCGGGGGTTTGACCGTGGTGCTGCTGGCCCCCGGCTTCATGAACACGACCCATAATTTCGGGTTTCCGAGGGCGGCCTACGGATTCTTCCTGGGGTGTCTGGTGCATCGGGTCTGGCTGTGGCGACCGCCGACGTTCCCGCCGGCCGTGGCCAGCGTGTTGCAGGCGGCCTGTCTGATCTGGACGGGGGTGTGGGTGTCCTATGCGACGGGGCCGTGGACGGTGCTGGCACCGGTGGTGTTCGCGATCAGCATCTGGATCTTCGCCGAGGAGCGGGGGCTGGTGGCGCGGGTGCTGGCCGTCAGGCCCATGCTGGCGCTGGGGCACTGGTCCTATTCGATCTATATGGTCCACATGTTCATCATCACCCTGATGCTGATCGCGGCGAGGAAGATGGCGTTGATGCCGGGCGGGCGGCGGATCGACCTGGGGTCGGTGTGGCTGAACGACCTGCTGGCGCTGGCGGTTATCGGGGTGATCGTCGGGGTGTCGGTCCTGACCTATCGCTGGGTCGAGGTTCCGGGGCGGGACCGGGTCAACGGCTGGCTGGCCCGGCGCACGTCGGCGGCGAAGGCCCGGGCGGGTAGCGTGGCGGTCGCGCCCGGCGGCTGACATTTGCGCGGGGCGTGATAGCCTCGGTGGGTCAGGAGAGCGCCATGGCCGAAGCCAAGACCAAGCCCACCGCCGTCAGCGTCGCCGAGTTTCTGGCGGGGGTCGAGGACCCGAAGCGCCGGGCGGACGGAGAGGCGGTCTGTGCCCTGATCGCCGAGGCGACGGGGCTGGAACCGACGATGTGGGGGCCGTCGATCGTGGGGTTCGGGCGCTACCACTATGTCTATGACAGCGGCCACTCGGGGGATGCGCCCCTGGTCGGGTTCTCGCCGAGGAAGACGAACCTGGTTCTGTATATGGCGGCCTATGAGGAGGCGCGGGAGGATTTTCTGGGCCGGCTGGGCAAGCACAAGAGCGGCAAGGGCTGCATCTATGTGAACCGGTTGTCCGACGTCGATCCGGCCGTAGTCGGCGAGATGGCGCGGTGGAGCGTCGAGACGCTGAAGGCCCGGTATCCGGACTGAGGCCTCACGCCGGCCTGATCCGCTCGGAGATCGCGCGCGAGCCCAGCCAGAGGAGGCCGATCGCCAATGCCGCAGTCCAGACTATGGCGGTGATGGCGAGGTCCAGCACGATCAGGGCGATCTGTAGCACCCAGGTGCCTAGCCAGATCGCGGCCAGGATGATGACGACGGCCCATACGGCGAAGGTCATTCGTCCGCCCCGATCAAGCGGCCATGCGCAGGTCGGCGTCGTTCCAGCCGCGGGCTTCGTCCCACAGGGCGTCCTCGTCGGAGTAACGGTGCGAGGCGGCGGCGCTGATGACGTCGATGACCTGTTCCTCCAGACGATCCCAGATGACCGCCAGGTCGGAACAGCCGTCGGCCTCGCACGGGACGATCAGATAGCGGCTGGCGTTGACGGCGGTGTGGGGAGCAAAGGCGCGGGCCATGTCGTGATCTCCGTGGGTCGGTCGGTTGCGATGATGGACATTGCAACGGCGATACGTCAGAATCGGTCGTACCCAAGCGGAGGCGGGCGTGCGGCACGACAAGGCGGTCCTGGTCATCGAACTGGCGCGGCGGATGGCGGCCTCGGCCGAGGGGCTGACGCTGGACGAGATGGCGCGCGAGGCCTGCGTCGGCCGGCGCTCGGCCGAGCGGTTGCGGGACGCGGTGCTGATGCTGTTTCCGTCGGTGGAGGAGGTGTCCGATCCGCCGACCAAGCGGTGGCGCATCCGGGGCGGGCTGTCGGCGTTCGAACAGGCCCCGACGACGGCCGAGCTGATCGAGCTGACCAAGGCGGCGCAGGGGTTGCGGGCCACGGGGGAGGCGGGCCGGGCGGCGGCGCTGGAAAGCCTGGAACGCAAGCTGAAGTCGGCGATGCGGTCGACGACCCTGAACCGGCTGGCCCCCGATCTGGAAGCGCTGGTGCGGGCAGAGACGATCGCGGTGCAGGCGGGGCCCCGGCCATCCGCCGACGAGGCCATGCTGGCGGCGATCCGCGAGGCCATCCTGGGGCTGTCGCCACTGGAGTTCACCTATGCGCGGCCGGGCGCGGAGGCGCGCAGACGGTCGGTGGCACCGTGCGGGGTGATGTTCGGGCGGGCCAACTATCTGGTGGCGGCGGACCGGGAGAGCGGGCGGATCCAGACGTTCCGGCTCGACCGGATGAGTGCGGTGGCGCCGGGTGAAGGCGTTGCCACGGCCCCGGCCGAGTTCGACCTAAACGTCTTCGCAAGCCAGTCCTTCGGCATCTATCAGGACGAGATCGAGGATGTGGTATTGCGGGTCACGCCGGGCGGCGCGGCCGAGGCGCGGGGCTGGCGCTGGCATCCGACCCAGACGATCGACGACCTGCCGGACGGCGGGGTCGAGGTGCGATTCCGGGCGTCGGGGATGCGGGAACTGGCCTGGCATCTGTTCACCTGGGGCGATCAGGTGTCGATCGTGGCGCCGCAGCGGCTGAAGACCGTGATGGCGGGGGAGCTGGCGGCGGCGAAAGCGGCGATGGACGCCTCGGCATGACGAAGGCTTAAGGTGACGGGATGCGTCGGGCTGGGTATGGCGCGGGCATGAGCTTTCGAACGCCGAAACTGTTGTCCGTCCTGGCCTGTGCCGTGCTGGCACTGGGGGCGTGCGCGGCGTCGGTTGCCGAACCGGCATCGGTGATCCAGAACGGTGGTGACCGGGTCGAGGCGGCGGTGCTGCGCGACGGCGACACCTGGACGGTGACCTACCGGCTGAATGAGGACGCAGCCGTCTGGGCGTTCCAGCGGTCGGCCCTGCTGAGGGTCGGGCGCACGCCCTGGCGGCCGGCGTGGTGGGAGGTCCAGACACCGGGCGTGATCCTGGATCGGCAAGGGCGCTACGATGTGCTGAGGACCGTCGACGGATCGCCGGTGCCCCGTGACGTGCGGATCGTGATGCGTCCGCAGGCGGGCGACCTGGAGGCCGACTACGATCCGGCGCTGATGTTCTCGGACGGGACGGTGGCGCTGTATTCCGGGCAGTTCGATGTCGTGCCGCTGGCCTCGGTGGAGGAGGCG
>NZ_JBIIAY010000126.1:0-8885 GCF_044239655.1 Brevundimonas sp. | reverse complement strand
TTGTCGCAACGCTTCTCCCTCCCCCTCGGGGGAGGGTGGTCGAAGCGAAGCGGAGACCGGGTGGGGAGGGCAAGGCGATACCGCGCTGATTTGCCTTGCCGCCCCCACCCGATCGCTTCGCGATCTGCCCTCCCCCGAGGGGGAGGGAGAGGCTCGTGCCTCACCCGCGCTTCATCAGCGGCACCATCCGCCCATAGGTCAGGCAGCGCCAGATCCACTCCAGCGGTCCCATCTCGAACCGCGACAGCCACAGCGGCGACCAGATCAGCTGCAGGATCCAGATGCCGCCGACGGCGCTCCAGATCATGGCCGGGCCCCACTGGCCGTAGATCAGCGGGCCCCAGGGCATGTAGAACAGGCTGGCCATGAGGATCGACTGGGTCAGGTAGTTGGTGAAGGCCATCCGGCCGACGGGGGCCAGCCGCCCGGTGATGATCTTCAGCCCCGCCCTGGTCAGCAGGATCAGCAGGGCCGCATAGCCCAGGGTGATAACGAAACCGAACTGGGCCAAGGCCGCCGACAGGCCGCCGGTCGGATCATCCTCGACGCCCAGGGTCTGCCAGCGGTACCAGCCGAGCCCCGCCAGGATGGCCGCGCCCGCCGCGATGGCCAGCAGATAGGTCCAGATCGCCCCCTTGCCGGCCAGCCAGCCGCTCTTGAACAGGCCCAGGCCCAGCATCATCAGCGGCAGGGTGACGGGGATCAGGGCCAGGCTGAAACCCTGGACGAAGGCCCAGGCCCTGAGGTTCTCGGTCATGGCGGCGATCCAGCCGCCGGTCCGGACGGCCTCGATGGTGGCGGCGATCTTCTCGGGGCTGATCTCCGGTCCACCCATCCCATCGCGAACCTCGGGCGGAAGATTCGCCATCAGGATCGCCATCCCGGCCCCGACCACGCCCCAGAACAGGCTGATCCCGCCGCCGATCCACAGCAGCTTGCCCGCCGACATCGAGCGCATCAGCAGCATCAACAGGCCGGTGTAGGCGTAGTGCATCAGGATATCGCCGTACCAGATGCCCAGGCCGTGGATCAGGCCGATCACGAACAGCCAGAACAGCCGGCTGCGCAGCAGCTTGCCGCGCGCCTTGTCCGACCGCTCTCCCCCGACCAGGAAGATCGAGACCCCGAACAGCATGGAGAACAGGCTGCGGAACTTGTCGTGGAAGAAGACGTCGGTGACCCAGGTGCCGATCTTGTTGGCCCCGGCTATGGCGAAGGGGGCGCTCTCGGGATCGCCGTAGATTTCGAACGGCCAGGCGAAGGACAGGGCGTTGACCGCCAGAATCCCCAGCACGGCCAGGCCGCGCAGCATGTCCAGGTTGAAGATCCGGTCGCCACCCGTGACGGGATGCGGGCGCGCAGGCCCAGTCGGCGCAGGTGCCGTGTCGGTCGTGGTCATCGCGAGCCCCCTCGTTTTCGGGGACAGGATGCGGCCTCCACCGGCCGGTGCAAGCTTAATTCGGCGTAATCTTCTCGTTCAGCAGGCCGAGCCGGTCCTTGACCTCGGGCTGGGGCTCGAAGGCCAGGAAGGCGACGCACAGTCCGGCCCAGAGCGCATAGCTGACGCCCAGCAGGATCGCGACCGGCAGGCCGCCGACGCCGTAGATCAGCAGGATGGTCTCGGTATAGCCCAGCGCCTCCAGAAAGCTGCCCGACTGGACCCAGCCCCAGGCCATGCTGATCAGGGCGAACAGCACCATCAGCCCCGCCGCCAGCAGGCCGCCGTACAGCATGTAGCGCCACACGATGCCGAGCCGCGATCCGGGGCGACCGGTCCGCTCACGCTCGCGTTCGAGCATCCACAGGCTGACCGGCACGACGATGGCTCCGAGGATCAGCACGATCAGCCGCCAGTCCATCTCGCGGCCGGGCAACCAGTTGGACGGCGGCAGCAGAGGCAGGGTCAGGATCAGGGGCGGCCAGGCCACGGCGGCTATCCCGGCGATGATTTTCGCACCCGGCGTCCGGCGCCAGACGACGCGGGTCTGGCCGGGGATGTCCTCGGGCTTGTCGAACGACAGGTTCATCGTGTCGGCACCGGGGTGGGACCGGAATAGTCATAGAAGCCGCGACCGCTCTTCTTGCCCAGCCAGCCGGCCTCGACATATTTCACCAGCAGGGGGCAGGGCCGGTATTTGCTGTCGGCCAGCCCGTCGTACAGCACGTTCATGATGGCCAGGACGACGTCCAGCCCCATGAAGTCGGCCAGTTCCAGCGGCCCCATCGGATGGTTGGCCCCCAGCTTCAGCGCCTTGTCGATCGAGGCCACGTCGCCGACGCCTTCGTACAGGGTGAAGATCGCCTCGTTCATCATCGGCACCAGGATACGGTTGACGATGAAGGCGGGGAAGTCCTCGGCATTGGTGGTGGTCTTGCCGAGGCTCTCGGCGAAGGCGACGGCGGCGTCATAGGTGGCGGCCGAGGTGGCGATGCCGCGCACGATCTCGACCAGCCCCATGACGGGGGCCGGTTTCATGAAATGCAGGCCGATGAATCGCTCTGGCCGGTCAGTCGCCGAGGCCAGACGGGTGATGGAGATCGACGATGTGTTGGACGCCACCAGGGTGTCGGGGCCCAGGTGGGGGACCAGTTGGGCGTACAGCGCCTTCTTGACCGCCTCGTCCTCGACCGCGACCTCGATGACCAGATCGGCCTTGCCGGCCTCGGCCAGGCTTTCGACGGTGGTGATGCGGGCCAGGGCGGCGTCGGCCTGATCCTGCGTCGTGCGGCCCTTGCCGACCTGATGCGCCAGATTGGCCGCGATCTCGCCCAAGGCCAGCGGCAGGCGGGCGGGGTCGATGTCATAAAGCCTGACCGAATATCCGCCCAGCGCGACCGCATGGGCGATGCCGACGCCCATCTGTCCGGCGCCGATGATGGCGACTGTTGCGATCGTGGTCATGCGGCGCAGGTCATCAAGTCAGGGTCGGCAGCGGCGTTTTCGCCAGAGGCCGGCACCTTAAGAGGGTCGGCGAACGGCGCAAGGCTGGAATCGTGCGGCGCAGCATCCTTGCACCATCCCGCGCGGCCCGAAGGCCACACCCGGTCCTAGCCCAGCAGGGCGATCAGCGAGGGCGCGGCCATGCCGTTGAACAGCCGGCGCGCGAACTCCAGGAGCAGCAACACGACGATCGGCGAGATGTCGATGCCACCCAGATTGGGGATGATCCGGCGGAAGGGTTCCAGCAGCGGCCGGGTGACGGCGTCCAGAAACTGGGACAGCTGATTCACGAACCGGTTGCGGTGGTTGATGACGTCGAAGGCGAACAGCCAGCTCAGGATGGCGGTTCCGATGATGGCCCAGACCATCAGGCTGATGACCGCGTTGACCAGCCAGACGATGGCACCGCCCATGCGAAGACTCCGAAAGAAATGCGAGGAGACGAGGAAGCGTCCCTGAGCGCCGCTTCTAGCCGACCTGTGCGGTTCCGCCAAACGCCCAGTCGCCGCAGATTCGCCGGGGCCGGTTGGCCGTTGACACCCCCCGGTCCCCCCGCCTATGTCCCGCCCTCGCCTGTACCCTCTGAGAGGGGCCGTAGCTCAGTTGGTAGAGCGCGTCGTTCGCAATGACGAGGTCAGGGGTTCGACTCCCCTCGGCTCCACCAGGCGTCAAATAGCAATAACTTCGACTCACCGGCGGCGCTACGACACGCGACGGCTACCCGAGTGAATGTCTCTGGCCTTCAGCGTCTTCCGGCGCGGTGGTTCCGATGACGTCCGGGCGAGTTCCGAAGCGGCTTAGGATCCTGAGAGGCCCTATCCTTACGGCATGGGCCAGGAGCCATCGGCGGCCGTTTCGGCACCGTGATTTCTCAAACACCGTACCCGGATCAAGCGTAGCCGTTACGCCACGCTGCGTGTCAAACACCCGCAGATGCCGTCCCGTCATGGAACTGAAGCCTTGCCGTTGCGGGGGCGTCTCGGACCCTCCCTAAGCCGCCGCTGCGTTTCATGACGCAGAACGAATTTCGGGGCAAACATGACCAATCATCGTCTTCTGACGGGCGTTTCCACGCTCGCACTCGTACTGACCAGTGCGATCCTCGCCGCCTGTCCGGCCGTCGCACAGTCGATCGTGTCCGAGCCCGGAGCGGATTCACAGCTGGAAGAGATCGTCGTCTTCGGCCGTGGCCAGACCCGCCAGCAGGCTTCGATCACCGCCGCCGCCATCGCCGTCGAAGCCCCCGGCACCAGCCCGCTGAAGGCGATCGAACGCCTGCCCGGCGTCAGCTTCCAGTCGGCCGACGCCTTCGGCAACTATGAATGGTCGGCACGCATCGTGCTGCGCAGCTTCAACCAGAACCAGCTCGGCTTCACCCTGGACGGCGTGCCGCTGGGCGACATGAGCTACGGCAATCACAACGGCCTGCACATCTCGCGCGCCATCATCTCCGAGAACGTCGGCCGCGTGGACGTGGCCCAGGGCTCGGGCGCGCTGGGCACCGCCTCGACCAGCAACCTGGGGGGCACGGTCCAGTTCAACACCCGCCGCCCGGCCAGCGAGTTTGGTCTGGACGTGGCCGGCACCTATGGCAGCGAAGAGACCCTGCGCGGCTTCATCCGCCTGGACTCGGGCGCGTTCGGTCCGGTCGATACGGCCCTGTCGCTGTCCTATGTCGATCACTCGATGGACAAGTGGAAGGGCGTGGGCGAGCAGAACCAGAAGCAGATCAACTTCAACCTGGTCCAGCCGATCGGCGCGGGTGAGATCACCGGCTTCATCAACCATTCCGAACGGCGTGAGAACGATTATCAGGACATGTCGCTGGCCCAGATCGCGCGCCTGGGCCGCGACTTCGACAACATCTCGGGTGACTACGTCCTGGCCGTCCGTATCGCCGACATCGCCAACAATCGCGGCGACACCGGCGCGGCCGTGACCAATCCCGGTGCCGGAACCGTCTATCCGACCCCGATCCAGACCGTCGACGATGCCTATTTCGACGCAGCGGGCCTGCGCGACGACACGATCGGTGCCCTGACGATCGCCTATCCGATCACGGAGGCCTTCTCCGTTTCGCTGACCGGCTATGGCCACACCAACAAGGGTCAGGGTCTGTGGTGGACGCCGTACGTCGGCACCCCCGTCGGTGCCCCCGATCAGAACGGCGCGGCGATCGCGATCCCCAGCCCGATCTCGGTGCGCACCACCGAATACGACATGGACCGCAAGGGTGCGTTCGGTTCGGCCAATCTGGACCTCGGTGCCCACGCAATCGAGGCCGGGTTCTGGCTGGAGCAGAACGACTTCAACCACGCCCGTCGCTTCTACGGCCTGGGCCGCGCCGCCAATACGCGCTCGTCGCTGGAGTTCCTGGAGAACCCCTTCTTCACCCAGTGGCAGTATGAGTTCGAGACCGAAACCCGCCTGTTCTACGTCCAGGACACCTGGGCGGTCACCGACGCCCTGACGGTGTTCGGCGGCTTCAAGTCGCTGTCGGTCGAGAACACGGCCCGCACCCTGGTCGGCCCCAACAAGACCGGCTCGATCAAGGCCGAGGACAACTTCCTGCCCCAGGTCGGCGCGACCTATGACGTGAGTGAAGACCAGCAGCTGTTCGTGTCGTACTCGGAGAACATCCGGGCGTTCGAATCGTCCAACACGGGCGGGCCCTTCTCGGCGTCGGCGGCGGGCTTTGCGGCACTGCGCACGACCCTTCAGCCGGAAAGCTCCAGGACCATCGAGGCCGGCTGGCGCTTCCGCTTCGACCGGCTCCAGGGTTCGCTCGCGGTCTATAACGTCGAGTTCGAGGATCGCCTGCTGAGCGTGGCCCTGGGCGCCCCGATCCAGGGCCTGGGCAACGGCATCCAGAACGTGGGCTCGGTCCAGTCGCGCGGCTTCGAGGCTGCGGCCGTCTGGAGCTTCAACGACGACTGGTCGGCGTTCGGCTCGTTCAGCTACAACGACTCGACCTACGAGGATGACGTGCGCAACGGAACGGGTGCCCTGGTGGCGGCGACGGCGGGCAAGACCGTGGTCAACACGCCCGAGACCCTGTTCCGCGCCGAACTGGCCTATGACGACGGTGCCCTGTTCGGCACCCTGGCGGCGGCCTACACCGGCGAGCGCTTCTCCAGCTATCTGAACGACGAGAGCGTGGACGGCTATACACTGGTCGAACTGACGGCCGGCTACCGCGTGATCGACACCGGCACCCTGCTGGACGGGACGGAAATCCAGTTCAACGTCACCAACCTGCTGGATGAAGACTTCATCTCGACGGTCGGTTCGGGCGGGTTCTCCAATGGAGCGGGCGGCCAGACCTTCCTGCCGGGGCCGCCGCGTCAGGCCTTCGTGACGCTGCGCAAGCATTTCTGAGGTAGGCCCTTCTCCCCTTGTGGGAGAAGGTGCCCCGAAGGGGCGGATGAGGGGTCACGCGGGCGGCAACGTTCATCGTGTGAGTAAACTCACGGACAGGCCGGTGCGACCCCTCATCCGTCACGCTACGCGTGCCACCTTCTCCCGCAGGGGGAGAAGGACTCTTCCTGAGGCCAGACCCATGACCCAGATTTCAAGACGCGGCTTGATGACGGGCACGGTCGGCGTCGGGCTGGCGGCCGGTGCAGCGACCGCAAAGGCGGACTCTCATGCCGAGTCGGCGCGCACGCTGACCCGGATCGCCTTCGGGTCCTGCGCCAAGAGCCAGAAGCCTCAGCCGATCTGGGACGCGGTGCTGGCGACCGAGCCGGACCTGTTCATCTTCCTGGGCGACAACGTCTATCTGGACACGCGGGACCCCGAAGTCATGCGCCAGCGCTATGCCGAGCTGGCGGCCCAGCCGGGATATCAGAAGCTGAAGGCGACGACGCCGATCCTGGCCATCTGGGACGATCACGACTTCGGCGAGAACGACGCCGGGGCCGACTATCCGATGAAGGAGGAGAGCCGCCGCCAGTTTCTGGACTTCTTCGGCGAGGCCGCCGACAGCCCCAGACGGACGCGCGACGGCATCTATACGGCCCATGTCTTTGGCCCCGAAGGCCGACGGGTCCAGGTGATCCTGCCTGACCTGCGCTGGAACCGGACGCCGCTCAAGTCCCTGGAGCTGGGCGATCAGGACTATGAGACCTGGGTCAGGGCGCGTGCGGCCGTCGGCGAGACGACCCCGGGCCCCTATGATCGCAATCCTGATCTGGCGGCGACACAGCTGGGCGAGACCCAGTGGCGCTGGCTGGAGGAACAGCTGACCGTGCCCGCCGACATCCGGGTGTTCGGGTCCAGCCTTCAGGTGGTCGCCGATTTCGCCGGCTGGGAAGGCTGGATCAACTTCGCCCACGACCACCAGCGGCTGATCGGGGCGATCCGCGACACGCGCGCCAACGGATTGATCTGCCTGTCGGGCGACACCCACTACGGCGAGATTTCGAAGCTGGACGTCAACGTCCCCTACCCGCTGTGGGACATCACCTCATCAGGCCTGACCGAGGTCTGGCCGGTAACGCCGCCCAACGCGCTGCGTGTCGGAGGTGTGTTCCGCGACCAGAATTTCGGCCTGCTGACCATCGGCTGGAAGGGCGACAGCCCGACCGTCCTGGCCGAGGTTCGCGACGTCAACGGTGTCGTGCGCCTGGAACAGGCGATCCGGGTTGCCGATCTGACAGTGTGAACGCGGGGGCGTCGAGTACGCCTGCGCTCCGGGGTAACAGTCGAGCTCGCCTGCCGATCGGTTGTCCGTCGTGGACTGACTCATCCTGACGCCACGGGGGCGGCGGCTTGACGGGTCGGGTCCGGCGGTCGCATGATTTTCGCATACCACGGTGCGATGTCGCGCCATGGAGTGGGGGACACGACCATGAAATCCTTGAAGCTGGCTGCCGCCATCGGTGCCGTTCTCGTCGCCGGGGCTGCGACGACCATCGCCGATACGGCTGCGGCCCAGAACTCGGGCCTGCGCCCGAACTTCGGCAGCGTGCGCCTGCGGGCCGGGTTCCAGCCAGACCCGTATACGATCAGCGTCTATGCCGGGGGCTCGATCGACGCCTATACCGATACCGACCTGCCGGGGGCCTGTGTCGGCAATATCTCGGACGCGCCGGACTATAGCGTGACCTATACGGCGGGGCGGCTGCCGCTGGTGTTCCGGGCGGTATCGAACTCGGACACGACCCTGATCGTCAACGGGCCGGACGGGCGCTGGTCCTGCGACGACGACAGCTTCGGCGACGGCGACCCGCAGGTGGTCTATCGCCGCCCCCGCAGCGGCAAGTATGACATCTGGATCGGCGTGCTGGGCGGCTCGGGTGCCCAGGCCGTTCTGGGGATCACCGAAACGCCAAGGTGATCTTTGGGCGCTTCGCGCCGCGCTAACGCTCGGCTCGCGGAGCCTCGCTGCTTGAGCGCAACGGCGAAGCAAAAAAAAGGCCGCTCCGTAAGGGGCGGCCTTTTCTCATTCAGGGCAGGGTCGGGCTCAAGCAGCGAGCCGCCGCGCGGCGAGCGTTAGCCCGCAAGCCGTAAGGCTTACTCGGGCCGCGCGCGCTTCTTGCGGAACGACGGGTTCAGGATCTGCTTGCGCAGGCGGATCGACTTGGGCGTGACCTCGACCAGTTCGTCGTCGCCGATATAGGCGATGGCCTGTTCCAGCGACATGACCCGCGGCGGGGTCAGGCGCACGGCCTCGTCCTTGCCCGAGGCGCGGACGTTGGTCAGCTGCTTGCCCTTGATCGGGTTGACGTCCAGGTCGTCCCAGCGCGCGTTCTCGCCGATGATCATGCCTTCATAGGTCTTTTCGCCGGCGCCGACGAACATCACGCCGCGATCCTCGAGGTTCCACAGGGCGAAGGCCGCCGTGTCGCCGTCCGAGTTGGAGATCAGCACGCCCTTCAGGCGGCCGGCGATCTCGCCCTTATAGCCCTCGTAGTGGCTGAACACGCGGTTCAGCACACCC